>NZ_SDLF01000150.1:0-454 GCF_013096935.1 Brevibacillus sp. MCWH
GTTCCTGAGGGGTATTCAGGAATAGATATTGAATTACCTTCTATTCCATTTAGAGGTAAATTGAGAATTTATGACAGAGATGACTCAGGAAACTACGTTTTAGTCGATGAGCAAAAAGAGTATGCCGATATGTACGGTGGTGATATTTTCCTGAGAGGTACTGACCTAAAGGTTATATGGAAAGGTCAGGAGTTAAGTGAAATAACACCGACGCATTTAGGGTCGTTGAAGAACGACGAGATTGAGCAAAAGATGACTGTTGTAAACCCAACTACAGGAAACGTTGCTGAGAATATAACAATTAGGATAGCTGCTTATAGTCAGGAGTTTGGTTGGGAATGGTGTGACCTAGCCAACGACGAGGGCGGAGTCCCTGGAGAGTATCAAGATACGACGATATATCTCGGCACGTTGTTTGCAGGAGAGTCGAAAGATTTTTGGGTCAAGGTAACAA
>NZ_SDLF01000151.1:0-454 GCF_013096935.1 Brevibacillus sp. MCWH
TCGTTGACGGCATGCCCGCGGCAAACGTCTTGAAAAGCGGCGATCAATTAGTGGCCATTGACGGACAACGAATTGAAGAAGCCGATGCGTTTATTCAATACGTAAGCGGAAAGAAAAAAGGGGATCGCGTTCGTGTCACATATAAGCGAGCGGGGAAAGAAAAAACG
The DNA here is from genome assembly GCF_013096935.1 of Brevibacillus sp. MCWH. Lineage (NCBI taxonomy): Bacteria > Bacillati > Bacillota > Bacilli > Caryophanales > Paenibacillaceae > Brevibacillus > Brevibacillus sp. MCWH. The sequence goes on from NZ_SDLF01000151.1 coordinate 168, forward strand.
GCGACATTGACGCTCGCACCGTTTCCGAAAGAAAAAAATCGCGTCGGTCTCGGTGTTTCGGTCATGACTGATCGCGATATTGTGACCGATCCACCTGTTCGCATTGAATCGGATGAAATTGGTGGACCGTCAGCTGGTTTGATGTTTGCGCTCGAAGTGTACAACCAACTCATTCCTGAAGATTTGACAAAAGGTTATCGCATTGCTGGGACAGGAACGATTAACATCGACGGAGAAGTCGGACCGATCGGCGGCATTTCTCAAAAAGTGATCGCAGCCCATAAAGC
>NZ_SDLF01000152.1:0-454 GCF_013096935.1 Brevibacillus sp. MCWH
CATGTACAGGTGGGGAAATTGCTAAACGAATTGGAAGCTGATGCAGAACGGGTGATTTCGGATTACAGCGAAAAACAGAAGAACGACATGGAGCTGACCGCGGGCTGGGTGCCGGGTGGAATGGTGAAAACGCTAAAAGCGCAGCAAGACGGCTATATTCAATTTCTTCATTTTGACGAAATTGTCGATTGCGCAAAACAGCAAGAGTTCGAAATTGAAATCCTTCAACGAATCGGGACATACGTCCACGAAGAAACCGAACTGTTCCGGGTTTATGTCAAAGAAGAACGGGACCTGGACATCCACCGGTTTGTGACGATCGGGCAGGAGCGGACTTCTTCACAAGATGTCGATTTTGCCATTCAAAAGATGGTCGAAGTGGCACTTCGGGCGATATCGCCGGGCATCAACGATCCAAACACCGCCAATGGCATCATTTTGCGCATCGGACGGC
>NZ_SDLF01000153.1:0-454 GCF_013096935.1 Brevibacillus sp. MCWH
AAAACAATAGTCATCACCCAGAATTTTATGAAAACGGTGTAGATGGAATGGATCTGTTTGATTTGGTCGAAATGGTTTGTGATTGGATGGCTGCTGCAAAAAGACATGATGATGGTAACATTTACGAAAGCTTGAAAATAAATAAAGAAAGGTTTGGATTATCAGATCAACTTTACAATATCATCAAAAATACGGTTGATAAATTTGAAAAATAAAGGGAGGATAAACGTCATCCCTTTATTTTTTTATGTTTTCCTATCAAGAAACAATATCATAAATATATATTTTTATTAGTTTAAGGTGGTGAAGTTTAAAATGGGTTATTTATTGAACGAAAAAAAATTAGTTAACGATAATGTTTTTTTATATGAAGAGAAATTAAATTCTAAACTAATACGTTTTCTAGAAAAAACACCCACTTTCGTAACTTATTTTAATATTAATGATACTGAAT
>NZ_SDLF01000154.1:0-454 GCF_013096935.1 Brevibacillus sp. MCWH
GAATGGTGATGAGCAAGTATCTAAAATTATTCAAACTATTTATAAAGAAACATTAAATCCTTCTATTGAGTTCGTTAAGTCAAAGTCTGCAAGAACTACATATGAAATTATTGACGGTTATCAAGCTAACATCACTTATTTAGATGCTATTTATGCAAACACCGATGACGGTATTTGTAACATTCAAAAACCTTTAATTCTCATGTTTGATCATAAACTAGATAAAGAAACACATTTTAATAATATTATCTCTAAAGCAATTGAAGTATCAATGGAAACTGGAAGACGACTAGTAGTTATTGCACCACATTACGATCGTTATTTCTTAGATTTTATTGCTAACCAAGCAAACATTGAGTTTCGTTCGAGAGGTTTAACTCAAGTAGTATATACACGTGTGTCATTAATGAACAATTTATTCCAAGAACAGTTCAACGACTTCTCTATTATGACT
>NZ_SDLF01000155.1:0-453 GCF_013096935.1 Brevibacillus sp. MCWH
ATGACACATTTCAGCGACGACTCCTAAATCGTGTGTGATCATCATAATCGCTGTGCCGAATTGTTCGTTTAACTGTTTCATCAAATGTAAAATTTGTGCCTGAATCGTCACGTCTAAAGCAGTCGTTGGCTCGTCTGCAATTAATAAAGATGGATTGCATACCATCGCCATCGCAATCATCACGCGCTGCCGCATGCCTCCTGATAGCTGATGCGGATATTCATCAATGATCTCCTCAGCACGAGGCAAACCGACAAGTTTAAGCATATCAATGGCTCGCTTTCGCGCTTCTAGTTTGCTTATTTTTTCATGAATACGAATCGCTTCAATCATTTGGTTACCGATCGTAAAAAGCGGATTTAACGACGTCATCGGCTCTTGGAAAATCATCGCCATTTCATTCCCACGTATTTCTTTCATCCGTTTTTCCGATGCTAACGCAATATTTTCATG
>NZ_SDLF01000156.1:0-451 GCF_013096935.1 Brevibacillus sp. MCWH
GCTACATGCTGACCATCTTCGCCAGCGACGGCGCCGCCTACCGGGTCAAGACTAGCAAGGAGATCCTCATCGAGCGCGGTGCCGCGCGCTACCGCCTGAGCGCGCCGCAGCGCTTCAGCGCCGCCGGCGAGAAGGTCGAGTTCAGCTATGCCAGCGAACAGCCGACCCCGCTCAAGCCGAGCAGCTACCAGTGGATCCGCCTGGAGGACCGCGCCACCGACAGCGGTCCGGTCGCCGACGGCCGCTTCGCGCTGGCCTTCGAGCGTCCCGGTACCTATTCCGTGGAGCTGCGCGACGACAAGGGCCAGCTCCTTGGCGCCACCGGCCACTCGGTGAGCGGCGAGGGCGTGAAGTCGGTGCCTGGCACCGTCGAGGTGGTGTTCGACAAGCCCGAGTACCGCACCGGCGAGGAAGCCTCCGCACTGATCACCTTCCCCGAGCCGGTGGAGGA
>NZ_SDLF01000157.1:0-451 GCF_013096935.1 Brevibacillus sp. MCWH
CCATTAAAACTCACCACTCTTTTATTATTTTTTTATTATACATTTGTTTTCCGTTTTCAAATTAAGGGAAAAAAATAAAGGTATATATGTAAAAATACGACCATGACGTTGTTATATACTCACATATCATCATGGTCGTATTTAGAATAGAGTATTTGATAATTATTCATGATACTTCCCCCGACTGAAAAAATTAGTCTTCAAGCAACCCCATTTCTCTTGCAATGATTAGACCTGCTTCTACTATTTTCATAGCATCGTCAAAATCAATGTCAAGAGTATTTTCTTCTTCCATCTCAGGCTCGAGAACGAAATATTTGTTCATTTGTTTTCACCTCCTTTCAATTTCAACACAACTGTTTGATAATTTTTAAGAATTTTAAATCTTTGTAAACTTCTATAGTTCTATTTAATTGTGCTAAAATAAAAGTTACTACTGTGTGAATATTAC
>NZ_SDLF01000158.1:0-450 GCF_013096935.1 Brevibacillus sp. MCWH
CGTCAGGGGGCCGTTCTGCACCTTGATGCTGAAGAACTCGAGGTGCTCTTCGTAGTTCGGGCTCGCGATGCTGTAGGCGCGCATCAGCGGCTTGCCTTCGACCTCCAGCCCGATCATGACGAAGTGGCCGTTGTGGAAGCGCAGCGCCTGGTCGCGCGTGGTCTTGAAGCTGAACAGCGAGTCATTCCAGTGATGGACGCTCAGAACGGTCTCTTGATTGAAGGCGGACATGGTGACATTCGGGCCAACCCAATGAAGCTCAATCGGGCTATGTGGCAATGCAAAAATCGGTCAAGGTCTTGATTTTATGCGATTCGCCGCGGCCGCGCCTGCATGGATTGCGCATAAGCTTCTAACCAGTCGCATGGGTTTTGACGCCGGTCATAAGGACTGGGCGCCTGCGCAACAGGTCACAACAAAATCACTTGCGCTTCCTGCGTCACTGTATAA
>NZ_SDLF01000159.1:0-450 GCF_013096935.1 Brevibacillus sp. MCWH
GATGTGGAGGATATCATACATTATTTATATTAAATGATGGTACTGTTAGAGGATGTGGATATAATGCATATGGTCAATTAGGTATAGGTAATACTACTAATCAAACTAGTATAGTTAATATACCTATTAGTAATGTGAAAGATATTGTATGTGGATTCGAACATACAATATTTATATTAAATGATGGTAGTATTAGAGGATGTGGAAGAAATGATTATGGTCAATTAGGTATAGGTAATACTAATAATCAATCTAGTATAGTTAATATACCTATTAGTAATGTGAAAGATATTAGATGTGGAGGATATCATACATTCTTTATATTAAATGATGGTAGTATTAGAGGATGTGGAAATAATGCATATGGACAATTAGGTATAGGTAATACTACTAATCAAACTAGTATAGTTAATATACCTATTAGTAATGTAAAAGATATTGTATGTGGAT
>NZ_SDLF01000015.1:0-81449 GCF_013096935.1 Brevibacillus sp. MCWH
CTGATAACGACCTTCGGCCTGTTGCTTGTTCAGCATGCTTCCACCTCTATAAAGCGTTGAATGTCATGTTTATTCGACAAAAAAGCGTGTAGACCTTGTACCTTCGGTACTTTGTCTACACGCTGAGAGGCGAATCTATCGCCTCTTTCTGTTTGTAGGCAAAATGGCCGTTGCGAGGAGAACAGGCTTCCGTCATCCACTCCGTTCTTTACCCACTGAACACAAGCTAATGCTCGCGTCCGGCGGGGCCCAGTCAATGCCCAGCAGGGAAGCACAAACTACACGCTCCGCATCGATTTGCGGGGGATCGCCAAAGCCGCATCGCTACGCAACCGATGCAAAGGTGACGCTCCTTTTTCCCGCAAATCGCTGCTTTGCTCGGTAGGGCTCTCAAGTCGCTCTGCCTGGAAACGTGATTCTCCTTCGGTACAATCAGTTTGTCTTCATTCTGAAAGAGTCAAATTCATCGCCTCTCAGACTGAAGACAAACTGTTTTTTATTGAGTGTCCGCAAGGAAACGATCTTCCATCGTTTCCAGGCCGGAAGGCCTGCACATTCATCAACCGAAGGTGGAGACAAAGTATATGGCATGGTGTGATGGGCCAAGCGAGCTCCTTTGACGACCTGCTCAGCGGAAAAACGAAAGACGCGGGAAAAAACAGGGGGCACAAGTCTCACTTCATCGAACTACCCAGATGTTTGCCCCCTGCCCGCGTCGCGTTTTGAAGCGGACATCATTCACTTCTTTGCTGGTCGTCAAGAGAGCGAGCGAGCCCGATCACCCATGCGCCACGGACTTTGTCTACACACTGAGAGGTTCATGCCTCATTTTCATTGTCCGACCAGTTCGTTCATCAATTCAGCCAGTTGGCGGGCCTGCTCACGCCGTTCGTACGGCTTGACCCTTTCAGCAAAGTCGTCGTCACGTTCCGCCGCGCCGGCCGCTCCCCGCTCCTTCCACTCGCGGTACAGCTTCAGAAACGCCTGCTTGACGGCTTCCTTGTCTTCCGGGTCGGCCACTTGGCCCAGGCGGAATGCCTCAATAATCTGCGTCGCCTCCCCCGCTTTGTTCAGGGCGAGGATCGGCTTGCCAATGCCCATGTACTCGTACAGCTTGCCGGGGATGTACGCTCCGGCGTCTGGCGAAACGTCCCCGATCAGCAGAAGCGCGTCCGCTCCTTTCATCAGGCCGAGCGCCTGTTTGTGCGGCAGGTTGCCGAGCACGCGGACGACGTCGCCCAATTGCAACGCCTCCACACAGTCCCGGTTTTCCGAATAACCCGGATAGTCAAACACGCCGGCAAAACTGAGCTGCAGGTCCTCGCGCGCTACCTCTCCCGCGTCGATCAGTTCGCGGATCGCCCGCAGCAGCAGGCGCGGGTTGCGCTTCTGATACAAAATGCCGGCGTAAACGGCGTGAAACTTGCCGGGCGCGGTATACTCAGGCGTGAGGCCGACGAAATCTGCCTGGTCAAAGCCGTTGTAGATCAGCTCCAGACGGCGAATGCGGCTGCCGTGTTTTTTGCGGAAGTTCTCGGCAAATGTGGCCGTCACCGTGGTGATGGCGTCAGCCTCTGCCATCACACCCGCTTCCATGCGCTCCTCCAGCCGCTCCCGCCAGGCGATCCCCGACGAATGCATGTTTTGCGTCCAGGGATCGCGGAAATCAGCCACCCATTTTACCCCGAACTCGCGGGCGAGTCGGCGGGCGACGAGGTGATTGGTCACGGGGCCGGAGGTGGAAAAGATTACATCGATTTTTTCCCGGCGGATGATCTCCCGTCCCAGCTTCAAAGCGTTGGGCAGCCAAAGGATCTGGTCGTCGGGGATCAGCAGGTACGGTTTCACTTTTTTCAACAAACCGACCGCCTGCTGCTTGAGCGTCGCTGTCAGGGAACGTCGGGCCAAAGCAGCCTCTCCTCCGGCAGCAGGGGCAGCACCCCCGCCCCGTCGCGGCAGCAAGGGCCACTCCTTGGCGCGGTGTATCGTCACGTCGGCCGGCACCTGCGCTAAAAGGGACGGGTCCAATGTAGCGTGGTAGACAGGGTCAACAGTCAGTACGTGCACCTTCCACCCAAACTCGCCCAGGTATTTGGCCATTTTTAACGGCCGCGGCACGCCTCCTCCGCCGATCGGCGGGAATATGTAACAGATGATCAATACACTGCGGGTCTTCATTGGGATACCTTCCTCGTTTTTGTCCATTCTCGTAATGCTCCTTCACCAAGATACCACAAGTCCAGTCTTATTGCGAATCCACCAGTCATCTGCTATAGTGAGAATGGCTTTGTTTTCAAATCAGGAAGAGATGATCTTTCACGTCGCGACGGCAGTGTTGCACGATTGGTTGGAGAGCCCCGCCCGGCGAAGCAAGGGACCCTGCTCGACACAGCGTCAACCATTGAGTGGGGGAAGCGTATGCTATGGCCGGGTGGGTTTTCTTACAGGATCAGCATGCAGGTAACTTCCCGGTGCTGCTGGCTGATCCGGCAGAAATCTACCTCTACCGAAGAACGGACTGATGTGAATGCTTTCGATAGAGGGTTTGTCATAAAGGTTTGGGTGGATTGTCATGAGCAAATTACGAGTCCTCCACGTCATTGGCGGGGGGGAATTTGGCGGAGCGGAACAGCATATTCTCAACCTGGTCACCTCCCTGCCGCAGGAAGCAGTGGACGTGGCGGTCGTTTGCTTTTACAACTCCCTGTTCGCCGACGAGCTGCGCAAGGCCGGCGTCTCCGTCATCCCGCTGGACAGGTTCGGCCGCTTCGACGTGCGCCTGCTGCAGGCGCTGCGCGACACGTTTCGCCGCTATCAACCGGACATTGTACATACCCACGGCGTAAAAGCAAACTTTTTTTCCCGGTTGGCCGTGCGCGGAACCGGCCCTGTACTGGTCACGACCGTACACAGCCACCTCCGCTACGACTACGTCCATCCGCTGGCGTACGCCGCCGTCACGATGATGGAACGGTCCACCCGCCGATGGAACCGACACTTTGTGGCAATCAGCGGCGCACTTGCAGACATTTTGCGGCAAGAGGGAGTGCCTAAAGACCGCATCAGCATCATCTACAACGGCATGGACCTGGCCCCCTACCGGCAGACGCATCGGCGTGTTGAGGACCGGAAGCGGCTGCGCGCGGAGTGGAACATCCCCGAAGAGGCGTTTTTGTTCTCCACAGTCGCCCGGTTCGTCCCGGTAAAAGGGCTTCCACACCTGATCGACGCGTTTGCCCAGCTGACGCGGAATCCCGGCACAGAGGACGTCCGCCTCGTCATGGTGGGGGACGGTCCGGAGCGAGCGCTGCTGGAAACGAAGGTGCGCGAACACCGCCTGGAGGACAAGGTCCGGTTCGCCGGTTTCCGCCAGGACATCCCCGCCTGCCTGCATGCTTGTGACGCGTTTGTCCACTCTTCTCTCTACGAGGGACTGGGTTACACGCTCATCGAAGCGATGGCCTCGGAAGTGCCGGTCATCGCCAGCAACGTCGGGGGCGTCAAGGAGTTTGTCAAGGACAGGGTAACCGGTCTGACGGTGGAACCGGGCGACGTCGAGCGGCTGAGCCGGGCCATGCAGGAGCTGCATCAATCGCCCGAGCTGCGCGAAACACTCGTCGAAAACGCCCTGCGAACGGCAGAAGACACCTTTACCATCGAGCGCATGGCGGAATGCACCCTGGCGCTGTACCAGCGGCTGGTGTAAAGAAACTGGAAACACGGCAACAAACGCCCGAATGCAGACGTTCGGGCGTTTGTTATACTTATTACCGGGACTTGCTGAATTGACTCTATCAAAAGAATCTCCTCTCGTCTCGAAGACTCGGAGGTCTGCTGGCATACTTTGTTGCCTTTGGCAAGACAATCTGCTTTCATAGAAGTGAAATAATTCGGAATCATGCGAGAAAGGATGGGCCCGATGAAACTGTTTCTCTCCGTCGACATGGAAGGCATCTCCGGCATTGTCGACACCAGCTACATCAATCCGAACGCCGGAGTCAACTACCAGCGCGGCCGCCAGTTCATGACGGACGACGCCAATGCTGTCATCGAAGCCGCTCTGGAGTGGGGCGCAACGGAAATCGTGGTGGCGGACAGCCACAATACCATGAACAACATCCTGTGGGAGTCGCTGCATCCCCAGGCGAGACTGTTGGCCGGCTCCCCCCGCAACTTTTCGATGATGCAGGGGTTGGACGATAGCTATGACGCCGCCTTCTTCATCGGCTATCACACGCGGCAGGGGGTACCCGGCGTCCTCAGCCACACGATGTCAGGCTGTGTTCGCAACATGTACATCAACGGCATGGTGGTGGGAGAATTCGGCTTCAACGCCGTCTACGCCGGCTTGTACGGCGTGCCTGTCTGTCTCGTATCGGGGGACAACCTGATCGCAGAAGAGGCGAAGGCGCTCATCCCCGACATCTGTACCGCCGTGGTCAAACAGGCGGTATCCCGCACAGCCGCCCTTTGCCTGTCCCGCGAGGAGGCGACTGCCGAACTGAAGCGGCAGACCAGGCTGGCCCTGTCCAAAGTCGAGCAGATTGCGCCGCTCACCGTCACGACGCCGCTGGAACTGGCCATCGAGTTCACCCATGCCGGTCAGGCAGAGATGGCCGCGATCGTTCCCGGCACCCGGTACGAAATGGAAAGCTGCACGGTATATTACACTGCCGCCGATCAGCACGACCTGTACAAAACCATGCGGGCGATGATCAATCTGGCGGGAACCGCGGAATTTTTCTAAAGGCCGCTGCCCTATTCCCCCAACAGCAAGGCAGGCACGCTTCCTCAGCGCGCCTGCCTGTTTGCCGTTTCACACAATCCGCGCCGTTTCAGAAACCAGCGGATGGAAAACGAGAAGACGGTGACGATAAACAATACGCGAAAGAGCTGAAAGGCCGTCACCAGCAGCGGGTCGGCACCGATCGCCAGGGCAGTCAGACTCATTTCTGCTGCGCCGCCGGCCGCTGTCGCCAGCATGCCGGTAAGCAGGTCGATGCTCGTGGCATACGACAGCAGGAAGGCCAGCGCGAACGTCAGGGTGGTCAGCAGCAAAGACGCGGCCAGCGAAGGCACCAGCAGCCTGCGGTAGGTGCGAATCTCCTCCCGCCTGAATTCAATGCCGATCCCCGCCCCGATCAAAAGCTGGGCGCCTTTCACGACGAGGCCGGACAGGGCCGGCGTGCCCGCACCGGCAGTGCCGCCTGTCATCGAAAGCGCAAAGGACACCAATGACGCCGTCAAAAGCGGACCCAGGAAATACGGCGCCGGGAACTTCAAACGGGCGGCTGCCACCGCTCCCAGCGCTCCGGCGGCCAAAAACACCGCCGCCTGCATCCAGCCGACCGTCTGACTTGCGGGTTGTACCGGCAGCAGGTTGGCCTTGTGGGACAGCGTCATCACGACGAACGGCGTCACGAACACAACCGTGACGATGCGAATGGAGTGGAACAGGGAAATAATCTGCAGGTTACCGCCCTGCTCCCTGCCGATCGTGGACATTTCCGAGAGCCCGCCGGGGATGTTGCTGAAAATGGACGTGATCACGTCCACCTGGTACAGTTTGTGGATCGCCCAGGCCTGCATCAGGCCGAACAGGATCGTCACGAGCGTGGCTGCCAGCATCATCCCGATGTGATCCGCCATGGTCCCCCAAATGTCCCGGGTTATCCGCATGCCCAGCGCGACGCCGACGATCACGAGGCCGATCCGGCGAAACCAGGAAGGCAGCCACAGTCTGTCACACCCCAGCATGACCGAAACGACTGTTGCTGCCAGCGGTCCCAGCAGCCAGGGCAGCGGCAGACGAAGCAGGGTGAAAACGGCGCCACCTGCCGCCGCGATCAGGATGGTGAGAACCGGCCGCAGCGCGATCATCGTTCCGCCATTCCTTTCGCCTTTTTCACGCTTTTGTAGACCCTCTCCGGCCGTCCCACCGCCCCGTAGGAGAGGTCTGCGACCGCCTCCCCAGTGACGACCAGGTATTCCAGGTAGCGGCGTGCCGTCGAACGGCTCGTCCCCGTTGCCCTTCGCACCTGTTCGGTGGTGACTTCCCCCGCCTCGCTGAGACAGGCAGCCACTTTCTCCAGCGTGATCCTGTCGATTCCCTTGACCAGACCGCTATCCCTTCCGCCGTTGGGTCCCGCCGCGCGTATGAGCTCGTCAATTTCTTCCTGATTGATGTGCCCCCGCTCTGTTTTCAAGGCGCGCACCCTCTGCCGGAACTCCCGGTAGTTGGCAAGCGTTTGCTGCAAGCGCTCGAAAATCAACGGCTTTGTGATGAAATCAAACACGCCGCAGCGGATCGCCTCCACCACCGTGTCCACTTCCTTGGAGGCGGTCAGCATGATCACATCCGTCTCCGAACGCCGCTCCTTGATGACCGACAAAAAGTCCAAACCGTTCATGTCGGGAAAGTAGATGTCCAACAGCACCAGATCGGGCTGGAGAATGTCCAGTTGGTCCACGGCCTCCTGCTGGTTCGTGGCAATGCCGATGACCTGATACCCGCTCACCTTTTCCACGAAGCGCCGGTTCACTTCGGCAATCCGCACGTCGTCCTCGATGATCAACACCTGAATCATGGGCTCATCACTCCTCGCTTTCATGGCGTTCCCTTCACCCTCTTTGCTGTGTCGGCTTCTTTTGGAATGACGACGGTAAAAATCGTTCCCCCGTCCGGATTGGGCGTGTGACTGACGTGTCCGTTCAACTGCTCGACAGCCTGTTTGACCAGGGCGAGGCCAAATCCGTGATTTTTCTGCGCTTTTGTGGAAAACCCCAATTCGAACAAGCGGTCTGCGTGTTCGTCGGGAATGCCCGGTCCCCGGTCTTCCACCTCGAACAGCAGCACTTCCCCGATGTCGGTCAGAAAGACGTTGACTTCCCTGGCGAAAGCCCCCGGTGCCAAAACCGCCTCCAGGGCGTTATCGACAAGGTTTCCCATGATGGTAATCAGATGGTGGCGGTCAATCCACGCCGGAATGTCGTGGAAGCTGCTTTCCCGGTCAATCTCCAGCTTCACCTTCAGTTCGTTGGCCCGATTCAGCTTGCCGAGCAGCAGACCGCCGATGATCGGGTCCGGGATCTCCCGCATGATAAACCGGGTGTGATTCACATGGACATCGGTTTCCCGGGTAATAAACTCAATCGCTTCCCGGTACGACTCCAACTGGATCAGGCCGGAAATCAGGTATAGCTTGTTGGAATACTCATGGGTTTGCGCACGGAGCGCTTCCGCGTATTCCTTGACGCGGGACAGCTCTTCGATAACCCGGTACAGTTCTGATTTGTCGCGAAAACTGGCCACAGCGCCGACAATCTGGTCGTGCGTGTCCAAAATGGGCACGCAGTTGACGACCAACACATGACCGGCCATCCAGGTCTCCTGGTCGACGACCGCCCGGCCTGCCTTCAGGACTTCCAGCAGCCGGAAGCTGTCCAGAATCTCGTCCGCCGGTTTGCCCGTGATTTCCTTCGAGCTGTCCAGTCCCAACAGCTGCAGCGCCGTCTGGTTCGCCATGGTAATCGTCCCGTTTGCGTTGACAGCCACGATCCCTTCCCGGATGGATTCCAGGATGGCCTGCTTCTCCTGGTAGAGCTGACCGATCTGGGACGGCTCCAGGCCGAAAATCGCCTGTTTCACGCTGCGGGCGATCCAAAAGGTGCCGATCACGCCCAACGCGAGGGCAATCAACCCGATCGCAACGATCTTATCCCGATAGGAATGGATGGTTTTTTGAACATCTTCCAGCAAAAATCCGACCGAGACTACCCCGATGACCTGTCCTGCCTCGTTGAAAATGGGCGCCTTGCCTCGCAGAGCGGGCCCCAGGGAACCGGTCGTCTCCGAAACGATCGACTGGCCTGCAAAGACGGGCTGATTGTCGCCGCCCTGCATTTTCTGTCCGATCCGCTCCGGGATGGGGTGAGAGTAGCGAATTCCTTCCCGGTTTCCCACTGTCACAAAATCGGCATGGGTTTCCCGGCGAACTTTCTCCGCCAACGGGGCGATCGTCCTGGACGGATCAGAGTCGGAAAAAGCCCGTTTGATCTCCGGCATCGCTGCGACGGTTTCCGCGACATGGAGGGCGCGTGTGCCGATCTCCTTTTTCAGCGCGTTCGCCAGCATGTACTCATAGGAACATCCCAGGATCGCGATCACGCACAACAGCAGCGTGCAGATCACCAGGATCAGTTTGCTTTGAAACCGCACGAAACCACCTCTCCCCTCAGTGTAGCAGATTCCGGCGCAATCTCAGCCGCAAAAACAGTGAAAATAGAGGCCAAGGGGGCCTCTATCCGTTCGTGCGATTCTGTTTTCCCCAAGGGATGAGCTAGAACGACATCACTCCCGTAAGAACAGCGGTCACTATCATCACAAGCGATGTGCCGCAGGCCCACTTCAGGATAAACCGGTGATTTTCTCCGTAATCGACCCCCACCATTCCGAGGAGCAGATACTGGGCCGCATACAGCGGGCTCAAGACGTGCAGCGGCTGGCCCAGGATGGAGGCCCGGCCGATCTCTACAGGATCGACGCCATAGCTGGCTGCCGCTTCGGCCAGGATCGGCACCACGCCGAAGTAGTAGGCATCGTTTGACATGAAATAGGTAAAGGGCAGACTGGTAATTGCTACCAAAAGCGGCATGTGTGTTCCCAGCGACTCGGGAATCAGGGAAACCAGCGTGTTGGACATTGCATCCACCATCTTGGTGCCGGTCAGGATGCCGGTAAAAATTCCGGCGGCAAAGACCATGGAAACGACGGTCAGCGCATTTCCGGCATGGGCGGTGATCCGTTCCTTCTGCTCCTGCAGGTTGGGGTAGTTGATCAGAAGAGCGGCTGCGGTCGCGATCATGAACAGGACCGGAAGCGGCATCCAGTTCATCACCAGGCCGGTCATCAGGGCGCAGGTCAGCAGCAGGTTGATCCACAGCCGTTTTGGACGATTGAGCTGGTCAGCGGCCGCCGCCTGTTCGGACATCGCCATCCGTTCGTCAGCGGTGTACTGAATCTCCGCCACACCCAAACGCTTGCGTTCCCGCATGCCCAGTATACAGGCCACCGCGATCACCCAGATCAGCCCGCCGACCATCGTGGGAATGAGCGGCGTAAACAGTTCCGACGCATCCAGGTGCAGCACGCTCATCGCCCGTGCCGTCGGTCCTCCCCACGGCGTCATGTTCATGACCCCCATCGAGAGCATGGGCGTGACCGCCAGAATCAGCGGGTTCATGCCCAACCGTTTGTACAGCGGCAGCATCGCGGATACCGTAATCATGTAGGTTGTGGTCCCGTCACCGTCCAGTGCCACCAGCATCGACAGGACGGCGGTACCCACTACAATCTTCAGCGGGTCTCCTTTGGCCAGTTTCAGAATTTTCGCGATCAAAGGATCAAACAGACCCGCATCCATCATGATCCCGAAGTACAGGATGGCAAACAGCAGCATGATCCCCGTGGGAGCGATCTTGGCAATGCCCTCCAGCATCATCGCTCCCATCTCCGCCCCGAATCCTCCGATCAGGGCAAAGAATATGGGCACGACGATCAGGGCAACGAGCGCGGACAAGCGCTTTGTCATGATCAGGTACAGGAAGACGGCCATCATCAGGAAGCCGAGCAAAGACAGCATGTTTGTTTCCCCCCAAAAAGAATGCGCTTTCAAGAAAGTGTTTTCATTATAACAACAATATTTTGACGAGAATAGAAAACGGAAATAAACGATATAAGCCGCATAATCCTCATTTTGTTCATTAAATTTACTGACGCGAAACCCGCGTGATCATGCGGTTCACTACAGCAAGAAGGCTCCCGGACCAAACACGTCCCGGGAGCCTCCTTCACTAAGGATCGCCAGCCCAAAACAAAAGTCCCCAGGTTTGGGGACTTTGTCGTTCGTCAGATGCGCACCACGGTCAGCCGGCTGTCCGTGTCCAGTGTGCGCGGAATGCGGTTTTTCGTGTCAAACAGGATCGGCGTCGGCGCCATCAGTTCGGCGGCGTGCTGCCAATCCAATTCGGCAAACTCCTTCTGAACGGCGGTCAACAACAGCGCGTCCGCGCCGCGCAGCGCCTCTTCCAGGCTGTCCGTCTTGTGCCCGTAGCGGCTGGGCACTGCCGGGTCGTAGGAGCGTACCTCTGCGCCTTTGGCCTGCAGCAGCGCGATCAGGTCGTGTACCGGGCTCACCCGGTCGTCGTTGGAGAAGTCCTTCATCGCCAGACCCAGCACGGCGACGCGGCTGCCTGCCAGCGTCTTGCCTTTTTGCCGCAGGGCCTGTTCCAGCATCCCGACCAGGACGGCCGGCACGCCGTCATTCGTGTTGCGGGCCAACTGCAGCAAGGGCAGCGAGACGCCCAGCTCCTTGGCCTTGGGCTGCAGGTAGTACAGCGCGTTGGGCAGACAGAAGCCGCCTACACCCGGCCCCGGAGTCAACAGGTTGACGCGCTTGTGGGTGTTTGCCACTTTGATCAGCTCAAAGGTATCGATCCCGAATGCCTCGGCGAAACGGGCAAATTCCTGCACCATCGCGATGTTCACGTCGCGCTGGATGTTTTCGATCACTTTGGCGGTCTCAATCACGCGAATGTCGGAGACGATGATCTCCGTTTCACTGATGAAGGAGAGCAGTTCCTTGCCTTTGGCGGCGCTCTCCGCGTCAATACCGCCGAGCACGAGCGGCATGTGGATGAACTCTTCAAACGCCCGCCCTTCGGCAATTCGCTCGGAGCAGTAGGTCAGGTAAAAGTCGCTGCCCGCCTTCAACCCGCTGGCTTCCTCCAGGATCGGCAGAATCACTTCTTCCGTCGTGCCGGGAATCACGGTGCTGCGAATCATCACCATGTCTCCCTTTTTCAGCACGCGTCCCAAGGTGTGGGCACAGCTTTTCAGCGGTCCCAGGTCCGGGTCCCCGTTGTGGACAGGCAGACCGACCGTCACGATGTAGTTGTTCACTTCCGCTGCTGCTTCTTCGTAGGATGTCGTCGCCCGGAAGCGGCCCCCAGCGATTTGCTCGCGCAGGATTTCCGGCAGCGTCTTGCCTTGATAGGATTCAAGATGGTGGGAGATGCCGGCGTTGATCTCCTCGACGACGTTCGGCATGACGTCCACACCGACCACGCGGGCTCCTTTCATGGCGTACGTGAGTGCCAGCGGCAATCCGACGAATCCTAATCCGACAACAGCAACGCGTACAGGCTGAGTCATTGCAGATCTCCTCTTTCCCATTATCTGGTAAAGGTCCGCGCGGTCAGCGTGGCCTTTTTGCGTCAATTCGACAGGTACCATACTCCTGCCGCAAGAAACACTACACATAAGACGATGAGGACCTTGTACAAGGTTTCCAAGGTGAAGCCTCCTCATGCAGTGGCACCGTATGCCAAAGCCTTATTATACTCCTCAATGGGCAATGGTTCAACGAACGTTCACGGCCGGGCAGGGGCGGACGCATCCAAATAAACGGTCAAAGGACCGGTCACGTACACCTGACAGCTCAACCGCATCCCTGCCGCCACCGCCGCCTCTCCCAGGCGGTACCGCTCCGTGGAAGAAGGGGGTGCAGCCGAGCCGACCGGAATGTCCATGCGGAGACGACAGGTGGTACATTTTCCCGTCGTGCAGAAAAAGTCAATCGGCAGCCCTGCCTCAACCAGCGCCATGAGCAGGTTCGCTCCCTGCTTCAGGAACAGCTGCTTGCTTTCCCCATCGTGCAGCACCGTCACGACAACAACATCCGTCTGGCTCATCCTGCATCCCCCATATCCTTTAACTTCACATACGCTGGCGGACTACCGGTACGCTGTCAGACCACCGGTCCCATTACCGCATGCCCCCGGGCGATGATGAGCGTGCCGCCCTTCACTGCCCCGGCTTCGTCCGGCAGGGAGCCTGCTCTGTTCACCTGATCAGGCTGGCCCCGATCACGTAGGAAAACCCGACCGACAGCACCATGGCAATAAAGCCGATCGCCCGGTTGTCCGCGGCGATTTCCTCATCAATTTTATAGCTGGGCGTCATGAATTCAAAGATGAAATAGCTGGACAGCAGCAGGAAAAATCCCAGCGTTCCCCAGATCAACGCCTGTCCGATTGAGTCGTGATGCTGGATGGAGTAGCGAAAAATGTTGGCAATGCCAAAGATTTTTCCGCCCGTTGCCATCGCGACGGAGACGTTTCCCCGCTTCAGCTCCTGCCACACACGGTAGCGCGTGACCAGTTCAAACACGGATAAAAACACGATCATCGCCAATCCGGTGACAGTAAAGTATGCAACGGCGGCAAAGTATTTGTTGTGAAGCAAGTGTTCCATGCGGCACCTCCCGCTCTCCTACTTGAGCTCGACGATAGTGGCGCCCACGCCGCCTTCACCCTGGCCGCCCAACCGAAACGACTTGACGTTCCGGTGCTGGCGCAGATACTCGTGAACGCCTTTGCGGAGCACGCCGGTGCCGTGGCCGTGAATAATCGAGACGGAATGCAGGCCGGCCAACAGCGCCTCGTCCAGGTACCGGTCGATCTCCCTGATGCCTTCTTCCACGTTGTAGCCGCGCAGGTCCAACTCCATCTTGACCGTGTTTTTGGCCCGTTTGACCGACGTGTATGCGGCGATGGTCTGCTCCTGTTTGGAAGGCTTCACCACGTGCATGTCGTTTCGCTTTACCTTCATCTTCATGATGCCGATCTGGACCAGGAATTCGTCATCGCCTGCTTTTTCCAGGACGGTTCCCTTTTGGCCGAAGCTGGTTACCATTACTTCGTCACCCGGCTTGACCTGGGTGGCGCGCACGGCTTTGGCCGGCTTTTTCACCTTTTCCTTCTCCAGCTCCAGCACAGCGTCACCCAGGCGCTTCTTGGCCTCAATCAGCCGATGTTCCTTGATTTCCGCGCCTTCCGCCATCATGCGCCTGAGCTCGCGAATGACCGCGTCCGCCTCTTCCTTGGCAAGCTGCACAGCGATCCGCGCTTCTTCTTCTGCCCGTTCCAGCAGCTTGTTTTTCTCTTCGGCGAAGCGGGTCCGCTCTTCTTCAAGCTGCGCTCGCAGCGCTTCCGCTTCGCGCCGCAGCGCCTCGGCCGTCTGCCGCTCTTCTTCCGCCGTCCTGCGGTTTCGCTCCAGCGAGGCAATCATGCTCTCCACCTGATTGTCTTCCTCACTGATCGAAGCGCGCGCCTTTTCAATAATCTCCTCGGGCAGTCCCAGCCGCTTGGCGATGGCGAACGCATTGGAACGGCCGGGGACGCCAATCAGCAGACGGTAGGTCGGGCGGAGCGTTTCCACGTCAAACTCCACGCTGGCATTGATGACCTCCGGCCGGTCGTAGGCGTAGGCTTTCAGCTCGCTGTAGTGGGTCGTGGCAACCAGCCGGGCCCCGCGCCTGATCACGTCGTCGATGATCGCCATTGCCAGCGCCGCCCCTTCGGTGGGGTCGGTTCCCGCTCCCAATTCGTCAAACAGCACGAGGCTGTTCTCATCCATCGCACCGAGGATGTGAATGATATTGGTGAGGTGGCTGGAGAAGGTGGACAGGTTTTGCTCGATGGACTGCTCGTCGCCGATATCGGCAAACACGGAGGAAAAGACGGCTGCTTCACTCTCTTCCTCTGCCGGGATGTGCAGACCGGCCATCGCCATCAACGAAAGCAACCCGATCGTCTTCAGCGAAACGGTTTTTCCCCCGGTGTTGGGGCCAGTCACCACGATTGCCCGGTAGCTGCCCCCCAGCTCCACGTCCACCGGCACGACCTTGTCATGCGGGATCAGCGGATGACGCGCCTTTTTCAGCCGCAGGTAGCCCCGGTCGTTCAGCCGCGGACAGACAGCTTTCATGCTGGCGGCCAACTGAGCCTTGGCGAACATGAAATCCAGCTCCGCCAGCGCGTCGACATTTTCCTTCAGCGCTTCCACCGCGCCGGATACCATCTCCGTCAGGACGAACAGGATCCGCTCCACTTCCTTTTCTTCGCGCAGACGCAGTTCGCGCAGCTTGTTGTTCATCGACACGACTACTTCCGGCTCGATGAACAACGTTGCGCCCGACGCCGACTGGTCGTGCACGATCCCGCCGAAGACGTGACGGTACTCCTGCTTGACGGGAATGACAAAACGGTCGCCGCGAATGGTCACGATGCTGTCCATCAGCATTTTCTGGTACGCCGAAGACCGTGTCATCTGATCCAGCTTTTCCCGGATGCGCGCCTCCAGTTGGCGAATCTCCTGCCGCACCTGACGCAGTTCCGCGCTGGCGCTGTCCAGGATGTCGCCGTTTTCGTCCACACAGCGGCGAATTTCCGCCTCCAGCTCGCGCAGCCCCTCAATCCGCTCGGCCTGAAAGCGCAGCAGCGGCAGTTCCTGCTCCTCGCACAGGTCAAGCAAAAAATTGCGCAGCCGACGTCCCGCCATTACGGTGTCGGCGATATCCAACAGTTCCCTGGGCGCCAGCATTGCATTCAGCCGGGCACGCTGCACGGCGGCGCGGATATCGCGGATGCCGCCCAACGGCACGCTTCCCTTCAACCGCAGCACGGTTGCCGCCTCTGCCGTTCCCTGTTGGGCCGTCTGCACTTCGTCCAAGCGGACAAAGGGCGTCAAGGCGGATGCTTTTTCTTTGCCGTATGCAGATGTCGCTTTCTCCATCAGGAGGGCGACGATCTTGTCGTATTCCAAGGTTTTTAACACCCGTTGTTCCAAAATGGTGCCTCCTTAACGTGGTCAACGCTAACATTCCCCATTATAACATGCAGTCCGCCGCAAGCATAAATTTACACACCCGGTGCGGCATATTTTGTCGAAAAACAAGCCAGAATGAGTAGTGAAACAAACTCCAAAGGAGGATTCTTCATGACGATTTTGCGCCATGTCATTCGTTTCGTGGTCGCGGCAGTCGTGCTTATGTTCGTCGGGTTTCTCGTTCCCGGCTTTTCTGTAAACGGTTTTTGGCCCGCACTAATGGCCGCGGTGGTCATCGCCGTAATTGGTTGGCTTATTGAATTGATGTTCGGCGACCGGATCTCCCCGTACAATCGCGGGATTGTCGGTTTTCTGGTGAGCGCCGTGGTAATCTGGCTGACTCAGTTTGTCGTCTCCGGGTTCCGGGTGACCATCCTGGGTGCCCTGCTCGCCGCGCTGGTGATCGGGATCATTGACCTGTTCATCCCGATCAAGACGCATATGGACCTGCGCAACGGCGACGCCGGCAACAAACAGGAAACCTAATTTCACGTCCGTGAGCGAAGAGCCAACCCCTTGTCGGGTTGGCTCTTTTTATTACGGTTGCAGCGAGGCAGCGGCGATCTGCCGGTGAATCATGCCGGCCAGGTAGCCTGCGCCAAATCCGTTGTCGATGTTTACCACAGCCACGCCGTTGGCGCAAGAGTTGAGCATCGACAGCAGCGGGGCCAGGCCGTTGAAGTGAGCACCGTACCCGACGCTGGTGGGCACGGCGATGACCGGCTTGTCCACCAGTCCGGCAATAACGCTGGCCAGCGCTCCTTCCATGCCGGCGATGCAGATGATCACCGCCGCCTCCCTGATCTCATCCAAGCGCTGGAACAGCCGGTTGATGCCGGCCACCCCCACATCGGCGATCACTCTCGCTTCGCTGCCAAAACAGCGCACCGTCCAGGCCGCCTCCTGAGCGACCGGCCAGTCGGACGTGCCGGCGGTCACCACCGCCACGTATCCGTCCCGCACAGGCGTAAGCGGGCTGCTGGTGCCGATCAACAGTCCCGCTTCTCTCACATACTGCACGTCGGGCCACCGGGTCAGCACGGCCTCCGCCTGCTCGGCCGTCACCCGCGTGGCCAGCACGATTGTTTGATGTTCCCGCAGCCTGCTGAAAATCCCGACCAACTGTTCCGCTGTTTTGCCAGCCGCGTACACCACTTCGGGAAAACCGGTTCGCCGCGCCCGGTCGAGATCAAGCGTGGCATACTCCAGACGGCTCGTGCCCGCAAGCAGCTCTTCCGCCTCTTCCACGCTCAATCTTCCTGCCTGCACCTGACGCAAAATCGCCGCTACATCAACCATGCGCCGCTTTCACATCCTTGTCCAGAACGGCGTTCATGCTGCCCGTCTGGTAGCCGGACAAATCCAGGGTGACATACTGAAAACCAATCTGCCGCAGCGTTCGGGAAATCTCGTCGCTATGCTCCAGCAGACGCGGAAAGTCGGCCGGGTCTACCTCAATGCGGGCGATTGCATCGTGATGGCGCACGCGCACCTGATGAAAGCCGAGACTTATCAGATACCCCTCTGCTCTGTCAATCTGGTCGATCTTTTCCAGGGTGATTGGCGAGCCGTACGGGATGCGCGACGACAGGCAGGCAAACGACGGCTTGTTCCAGGTGGGCAGCCCCATGGCCCGGGACAATTGGCGTATCTCCTCCTTGAACAAGCCGGCTTCCTGCAGCGGGCTGCGGACACCGCGCTGGACGGCGGCCAATCGTCCGGGACGATAGTCGCCCAGGTCATCCATGTTGGCCCCGTCGCAGATGACGGCATTCCATTGATTTTCTTCCGCCAATCGGCCGAGATGCTCGTACAATCCGTCTTTGCAGTAAAAACAGCGGTTGACCGGATTGGCCACGAACTGCGGATTTTCCATTTCGCGGATCTCGGTGGTCACAAAACGGGCACCCAGGCGTTTGGCCAACTGCCTGGCCGCTTCAAACTCCCGCGTCGGGAACGTCTCCGACGCCGCGGTCACGGCGATCGCCTCATCGCCCAGTTCCTGGACGGCGCATGCCAGCAAAAAGGTGCTGTCAACGCCTCCGGAAAACGCGATCAGCACGCGCCCCATATCGCGCAGCAGCCCGCGCAGTTTTTCCTCTTTTTCTGCGAGAGACAGCCGGCGGGCCGCCTCCCGCAGCGCTTCTCTGTCCATCTCCTGACCCATCTTTTGCCCACGCCCCTCTTATTGACAAGCTTTTTCGCGACAATGGGAAAAGAGAGGCATACACTGCCCCTCTTTTTATGTGATTCGTCTATGCTTGGTTCGCGTCGTCATGCAGGATCTTCAACAGTGCCTCGTACTCCTGTCGCAGGCGGAAGTACTCGTCCGCAATGTTGACCGCGGTGAGCACGGCGATTTTGGCCGTGTCCAGGCGATGGTTGCCCTTGGCGATTTCATTCATCTTGTCATCGACGAAACCGGCCACCATGCGGATATGGTTTACGCTTGCCTTTCCGCTCAGCCGGTATTGCTGGCCAAATATATCAACCGTCAACCGATTTTTCCCATCACCTTGCACGAAGGCTTCCTCCTTCAACACTACTCTGCGACTTTTGTACTCCTGTATCTTTTTTAGGTTACTGAAAATGTCAGAATCCGTCAAGGTCCCTTACATGCGCAGTTCCGCGCCCGTTTGCGCCTTCAGTGCGTCCACGACGGCGGCAGTCACCTGCTGGATTTCGTCGTCCTGCAGCGTCCGTTCCGGATGGCGGAAGACGAGGGAGAAGGCGACGCTCTTCTTGTCGGCGGCGATGCGCTCCCCGGTGTAGACGTCAAACAGCGTGAGCGATTCCAGGAGCTCTCCTGCCGCCTGGCGAATCGCCGTTTCGAGAGCGGCCGCCGGCACACTGCGGTCCACTACCAGTGCGAGGTCGCGGGTCACGGCCGGGAACTTGGGCAGCGGCTTGTAATAGCCTGCATCCTCGACTGCTGCTGCCAGCTCCGTCAGGTCGAACTGAAACACGTACGTTTCCGACACGTCGTAGGTTTTTTCCAGTGCCGGGTGAATCTGTCCGAGATAGCCGAGACGCCGCTCGCCGACCCATACCTCCGCCGTGCGGCCGGGGTGCATGCCAGCCAGATCGGATGCAGGCTTGTAGGTCGCACCGACAATTCCCAAGCGGCTCAGGAGTGAGTCAACCAGTCCCTTGACGAGGTAAAAATCAACCGGCTGGTTTGCGCCCATCCAATTCTGCGGCAGCCACTGCCCGGTCAAAGCTGCCGCCACGTAGAGGCGTTCCTCGGGAAGCTGTGTCAGCTTTTCTTCTGTGGTCAGAAAGACACTGCCCAGTTCAAACACGGCCACATCGTGGTTTTGCCTGTTTTTGTTGTAGGCGATCGTCTGCAGAAGGCCAGGGATCAGGCTGGTGCGCAGCACGCTGTGCTCTTCGCTCATCGGCATGGCCAGCGAAATCGGCTTGGCGTCAATGCGGTGCAGACCGGCTACATCCCCCACCCGCTCCGCGTGAACCAGGGAGTAGGTAATCGCCTCGTGCAGTCCCGCGCCAATCAGGTGGTGGCGAATTGTCCGGCGCAGACGCTGGTCGGGGGTAAGCTGCCCCTGTGTGGCCTGGCCGCTCGGCAAGCTGGTCGGAATGTTGTCGTAGCCGTACAGGCGGGCCACTTCCTCCACCAAATCCTCCGGCAGGGTGATGTCACCGCGGCGGGTCGGTACGGTGACCGTCCAGGTGCTGCCGTTCTGCTCATACGAAAAGCCCAGGCGGTCGAAAATTGCGGAGACGTCCGCTGCGGTCAGCGACGTGCCCAGATGCTGGTTGATCTTCTCCAGCGCAACCGTTACGACGGCCGGCTTCACTTCACGGACAACAGCCGACGCCACTCCTTTGGAGACGGCCGCGCCCGACAACTGCTGGATCAGCGCAGCAGCCCGCTCGCCTGCTTCCTGGACGCGCGCCTGATCGACGCCTTTTTCCCAGCGGACGCATCCTTCCGTGCGCATGCCCTGGGTCCGAGCCGTGCGGCGAACCGTCTGCGGCGTAAACCAGGCGGCTTCCAAAATGATTTCCGTCGTCTCGTCGGTGATCTCCGAGTTGGCGCCGCCCATCACGCCGGCGATGGCCAGCCCTTTTTCCCCGTCGGCGATCAGCAGGGTCTGGCTGTCCAGCGTTCGCTCCTGATCGTCCAGCGTGACCAGCTTCTCCCCGTCTTGTGCCAGGCGCACGACGATGGCGCGGTCTTTTACCTTGGTCGCGTCAAACGCGTGCAGGGGTTGGCCGTATTCCAGCATGACGTAGTTGGTCACGTCCACGACGTTGTTAATCGGCCGGATCCCCGCCGCCATCAGGCGGTTTTTCATCCACTGCGGCGAACTGGTGATTTTCGCTCCGGTAAAGTGGCGTCCCACGTAGCGGTAGCAGTGATCGTCCGCTTCGATGCGCACGCTTACCGGATTGTCGCCGCCGTTTTCCGTGACGGCAATCTCCGGCAGCTTGACCTCCCGGCCGAGAATGGCTGCCACTTCGTAAGCGACCCCGATCATGCTGAGGCAATCGGAACGGTTTGGCGTCAAGCCCAGCTCCAGCACGTAGTCGTCAAGCCCCAGGTAAGAGACCGCATCCATGCCCACTTCGGCGTCCTCGGGCAGGACCATAATCCCTTCCTGCTGGTCTTTGGCCAGCAGCTTGTCATTGAGGCCCAGTTCCTTGGCCGAACAGATCATGCCGTGCGACTCCACGCCGCGCAGCTTGGACTTCTTGATGTGCAGGCCGCCCGGCAGTTTCGCTCCGATCAATGCTACGGGCACTTTTTGTCCCTGCGCCACGTTGGGCGCACCGCAGACGATCTGCAGGTCCTCGCCTTGTCCTGCATCCACGATGCAGACGCTCAGGCGGTCGGCGTCCGGATGCTTGCTGCGCTCCTTGACGTACCCGACCACTACGTTGGAGACGCCGGCGTTGCGCGGCTCTACAGTCTCCACTTCAATCCCGCTTCTGGTCAGCTTTTCCGCCAGTTCGTACGGGGTGATATCGTGTAAATCCACGTATTCCGACAACCATTGGTACGATACCTTCATCTCTGAAACGACTCTCCTTTCTAGCCTCGGTTGAACTGCCGCAGGAAGCGCACGTCATTGGTGTAGAAATGGCGAATGTCCTCTACCCCGTACTTCAGCATGGCGATGCGCTCCACGCCCATTCCGAAGGCAAACCCGCTCACTTCCTGCGGATCATAGCCGGCCATTTCCAATACGCGCGGGTGCACCATGCCGGAGCCGAGAATCTCGATCCAGCCCGTCTGCTTGCAGACGCGGCAGCCGTCTCCGCCGCAGCTGAAGCACTGCAGGTCCACTTCCGCGCTCGGTTCGGTGAACGGGAAAAAGCTGGGGCGCAGGCGGATTTGCTGGTTGGCCCCGAACATCTGGCGGGCAAACGTGAGCAGAATCCCTTTCAAGTCGCTCATGCCAATGCCTTTGTCGACGACCAGCCCTTCGATCTGCGTAAACTGGTGGGAGTGGGTGGCATCGTCGTCGTCGCGCCGGTACACC
Organism: Brevibacillus sp. MCWH; assembly: GCF_013096935.1. Lineage (NCBI taxonomy): Bacteria > Bacillati > Bacillota > Bacilli > Caryophanales > Paenibacillaceae > Brevibacillus > Brevibacillus sp. MCWH. Next base: position 20,236 of record NZ_SDLF01000015.1, read on the forward strand.
TTGCCCGGAGAGATGATTTTTACCGGCGTCTGGCCGGCCTTTTTCAGCATGGTGCGCGCCTGCACCGGAGACGTCTGGGTGCGGAGCAAAATGTCCTCCGTCAGATAGAACGAATCCTGCATGTCGCGCGCGGGATGATCCTTGGGCAGGTTGAGCATCTCGAAGTTGAAATGATCCGTCTCCACCTCGGGCCCTTCGGCAATTTCAAAGCCCAGACCGATGAAAATGTCCTCGATCTCTTCGATAATGCGGGAAAGCGGGTGCATCGTTCCGGTCGGAACCGGACGGCCGGGCAGTGTAACGTCCAGCGTTTGCGACGCCAGTTTGGCTTCCAGCGCTGCTTGTTCCAGTGCGGCCTGCTTGTCGGCAAACGCCGCTTCCAGCGCCGCGCGCACCTCGTTGACGAGCTGGCCGACGACAGGCCTCTCTTCCGGCGAAAGGCTGCCCATTCCGCGCAGAAGCTCGGTCAGTTCACCTTTTTTCCCCAGATATTTGACGCGCAGGTCTTGCAGCTGACCCGCGTCTGCGGCCTGGCTGATCTGGTCCAGCGCCGCCTGTTTCATCTCCTGTAACCGCGTTTGCACGTTGTATCGCTCCTTTGCTCAAGATTTGCAACCTTCCTGCGGTCCCGTCCGGCTGCGGCTGCCGCGTAAACCGGGAGGGCCCCGAAAAATAGAAAAACCCGCCCCGAAAAGGGACGAGCTGTTACTCGCGGTACCACCCTTGTTAAGCAGAAGGCTTTTCCCCCAACGATGCCTGGGGAACCCAGTCTTCCGCCTCACTTTGACCATGATAACGGGAATGTCCCGGCTGCTCCTACTGGGCTCGTCTCGAGCGGTTCAGAGTGCGGCTCCAGAGTGAATTCGGCAGACATGGCGTTGGGATGCTTTCAGTCTGCGGCATCTCCTCCCTGCAAACGCATGGGGCCTGCGTACTACTCTCTGTCATCGCTTTCCGTTATATTACACACATTCAGGAAAATTATAGCGCAACCCTGGCGAACTTTCAATGATGCAAATCCTGCATGCGGTCAAGCGATTTTCCAACAGGCGCTGTGGCCATGGCTTGGGACGAACGCAAGCGGCTGGCGAAGCGTGTGCAGCGGACAGCAGCCGCTACCTATGCCTGCGTCTGCGCTGCGCCTCGTAGATGAGGATGCCGGCGGCGACCGCCGCATTGAGCGATTCCGCCCGTCCGTACAGCGGGATGTGCACGAACCCGTCAGCCGCTTCGCTCACGGCACGGGAGACCCCCCGCCCCTCATTGCCGATCACGATTGCCGTTTTGCCTGTGTAATCAGCCTCGTCATACCTGAGGCTGTTTTCATTGAGGGAGGACACGATAACCCGCGCGCCTTGCCGTTTCAATTCGGCGGCGGCCTCCAGCAGCGGCCGGGAAAAAACGGGCAGCCGGTACAGCGCCCCCATCGTGGCCCGCACCACTTTGCCGTTGTACGGATCGACGCTGCCTTTGCCGAGAATCACTGCGTCGACACCAGCCGCTTCCGCCGTGCGCAGCATGGTGCCGAGGTTGCCCGGGTCCTGAATCTCGTCCAGCATCAGCAGCAGGTAATCACGTTCTTCCGCCGCCTGCAGCCATGCGTTCCAGTCGTGCTCTGTCTTTTTCACTTCGGCGACAATTCCCTGCGGTGTCTTGGTCTCCGACAGCTTGGCCAATACCGCCGCGGAAGCAGGAACTACTTCGACTTCCCCCGCGCGCCTGTCAATCGCCCGCCGGCAGGCCGGGTCCATCTCCCGGCTGCTGTCGTACAGGACGGTGATCACCTCCGCGCCGCTGTTCAGGGCTTCTTCCACCAAATGGGCCCCTTCGACGAGAAACCGCCCCTGCTCGTCCCGTCCTTTTCGCTCCAGCAGGCGGAACAACCGCTTCACCAAGGGGTTATGCACCGATTGTATGACGTCGTGCTTCATTGTCTACGCCTGCTCCTCAAATGCATTCAGATGTTTGTTGTTGCCGATGACGACCAGCACGTCCCCGTACTGGATCACCTCGTCCGGACTGGGGGCGATGTTGAACTTCTCGCCGCTTTTGATGGCGATGACGTTCACTCCGTATCGGGCGCGGATGTCCAGCTGACGCAGCGTCTTGCCCACCATCCCGGATGAGACCACCACTTCGGCCACGCTGTAATCCTCCGCCAGTTCAATAAAGTCAAGCACATTGGCGGAGATCAGATTGTGGGCGACGCGCACCCCCATGTCCCGCTCGGGAAACACCACCCGATCCGCCCCCACCTTGTACAGCACCTGACCATGCCGCTCGTTCTGCGCTTTGGCGACGATCTTTTTCACGCCCAGTTCCTTGAGGATCAGCACGGTCAAAATGCTGGCCTGAATGTCAGCCCCGATCGCGACGACGACCACGTCGAAGTTGCGAATGCCGATCTCCTTCAGCGCCCGCTCGTCGGTCGAATCGGCGGCGACAGCGTGGGTGACGTACTGGATGTTCTCGTTGATGCGCTCTTCGTTTTCGTCAATGCCCATTACTTCATAATCCATCTCATACAGGGTCCGGGCCACGCTGGAACCAAACCGGCCCATCCCGATGACGGCAAACTGCTTTGACATGCTTTTCCACTCCTTGTGCTGTGGCCACATGACCAAAACGTCCTGCCTGGGCTGCCCCATCCGGAGCACCGGCAGGGCACTTTTAATACCAAGCATTATACCACAACGCTTCCATCGGCTACAAAACGGGTATGAGCCGACGATGCGGGACGAATACTATAGGCGCAGCCATCACGACAAAAGGAGTGGATGTCCGCCATGAACATTGCCGCACTCAATCTGCGCCAGGCGATCATGTACAAAATGCAGGGCTCCAGTGCCAACGACGTGCAGGAGACGATCACGGACGCGATCGCAAGCGGTCAGGAAAAAACCCTGCCCGGTCTGGGCGTGCTGTTTGAAGTCCTGTGGCAAAACAGTGATCAGGCGACTCGGCAGAGCATGGTGCAAACAATCGCCGACCATCTGCCAAAACAGGCACAATCGCCGGTGTAAGGACGCTTGGACCAGCGGGAGAGGCGCTGTCGTCTCTCCCGTTTTACGTGCGTCACAATTACGATTCTGCATCCACCTGTTGGACGAAAACCCCCCCTGCTTAGCAGGAGCGGCTTCTCTCACCAGTTGCCTATTGGTTGAGCAGACAAACCCATATCAGAACGATCTGAACTGCGCAAATGAGCGGCACCCCCGTCATGAACAGCGCATGCCGGGTCTTGTGGCGCCAGGCCAGCATGCCCAACAGCGCGCCCGCTCCGCCGCCCACCAACGCGCTCAACAGCAGGCTCGCCTCCGGAACGCGCGGTCCGCCCCGCCGCGCAGCACGCTTGTCAGCGGCCATCAGACCGGCGGCGTACACGTTCAACACCAACAGTCCCGCTGCGACAAACGGCAGACGCGACAGCCACCAGCCGCACAAAACGAGCAGCCAGCCCGCCACCCATACCGCGTTGCGGCTCTGCCTGTGCCTTGTTACCCATTTATGATGACGCATCTCTTTATTCTCCTTTTGCCCGAAAGGAGCGGCCGGCCAGAAACAAGCGGTGAACCGCCCAGCCCGCAACGAGCAGCGCGATCACGATAAACAGGGCGAAGAAGCCGTAGGTGCGGATCATCGCCACGACCACATCCACGTTTTTTCCGAACACGTAGCCAATCAGATAAAAAAGGATCGTCCACAACAACCCGATCGGATAGGACAGGACCGCGTAGCGCCGATACGTCATCCCGCCCATGGCGACGATGTAGGGAACGACGTGGCGAACGACAGGAAACAGATAGCTGAAGCAGAGGGCAAAGGTCCCGTACTTCTCCACGAGACCGGTGGAGCGCTCTACCGTATGCCTCATCTTCTCACTCTTTGACAACCATGCAAGGATCGGGCGGCCGAAGAACTTCCCCAGTAAAAACCCAATCGTCAATCCCGAGGCCACGCCCAGGTAGCCGGCAAGAAACGCGCAAACAGGGTCCAACAGCGCCAAGGACGCCAGAAACCCGCCGGTAGCGACGACGAGCTCGTCGGGGATCGGCAAACCGACAATGCCCAGCCAGAGCAAAAAGAAGATGGCCGCATATCCATATTGCTCGATAATTGACATCAGCATGTTCATTTCCATGACGCAAAATCCCCTACCCTCGCCACTCAGCGGCATTGTTTCCTGTCCATTTCCGGCATAGTTCCTTTTTCACAACCTGTAAGTAATACGGTTCGGGGCAAAAAAAGTTACGTGTGCACCGTCATTCCGTCCGCAGGCTGCCGCGGCTGCGCCTTCTTTCATCCAGCGATCCGTATCACGTTCTCCAAATTTGTATTCTGCCCCGTTTTTGTCCACTTACGCCAATCCGCTCGCGGCGGCTTCCCGTCTCACCACGACAAAGTCGTTCTCCCGTCCGTCTTCATACGGAAAATATACCACCAGAACATAGTCCCCTTCCACCAGCTCACCCGTCTTGATCCACGTCGCAATGTCAAAGCTGATGTTGGCCAACAGTGTGTGCTTGAAGAAGTCCTTTTGCTGCGCCGCCCGCCGGGCAAAGTCAGGCGGGAGATCATCCAGCCGCTGTTGCACTGCTTCAAAGGCTGCCTGCATCTCCCGTTTGTCCAGCAGATCATCCCACCACAGCTTGCGCGGACGGTGCTTCTGCTTGCGCAGGTAGTCAAATTTCATCAGGCTGATCACGTGGTCGAGGTGCTCCACCTGCCGCGTCTCCAGGAAGCGGCGCAGCCGCACAAACAGGTCTTCCAACTGGTGGCCGATCCGGCTCCAGCCCTGTTCTTCCCAAAAATCGCCGAATGCCTGGAAGAAATCAAATGGCGTCTCAAAACAGCGGGTCACCAGCCATTCCAGTGTGGTATCCATGCGGTGGGCGTTCCAGTATTTTTCCAATACGTCCTCCACCCGCTTGATCCGCTGGATGTCGGCAAACGACAGGACGTTGTTGCCGAGAATCTCATACGGCGCCTCGTCCATGAAAATGTACCCGTGGTTGGCCGCACGCGCGCGGACGCCGGTGCCGCGCAGCATTTTCAAAAAGCCGAGCTGCAGTTCCTCCGGCCGCAGCGCAAAGACGTCGTTGAATGTCTTGCGGAAAGAGTGGTAATCCTCCTCCGGCAGACCGGCGATCAGATCCAGGTGCTGGGCAATTTTTCCCGACTGCTTGATCCGGGTGACGGTGTGGGCCAGACGATCGAAACGCTGAATCCGCTGGACCAGCCGGTTGGTCTCGTCGTTGGTGGACTGGACGCCGATCTCAAAACGGAAAATGCCGGGCGGCGCGTTTTCCGTCAAAAAGTCGAGTACGTCGGCGCGCAGGATGTCGGCGGTAATTTCAAACTGAAAGATCGTGCCGTTGTGGTTGTCGATCAAAAACTGAAAGATTTCCAGCGCGTATTTTTTGTTGATGTTAAACGTGCGATCGACGAACTTGATCGTCTTGACACCGTGCTGAATCAGCCGCAGCAGGTCGGCCTTCACCCGCTCCAGACCGAAATAGCGCACGCCATCCTCAATCGACGACAGGCAGTACTGGCATTTGAACGGACAGCCGCGGGACGCTTCAAAGTAGACGACGCGGTTGTTCAGTTCGTCCAGGTTGTCGGCATACGGAGACGGAATCGTGTCCAGGTTTTCGATCTGCGCCCGGGGAGCGGTGAAGCGCACGTGCTCCCCCTCGCGATAGGCAATCCCGGCTACATCCCGCAGGCGGGGCGGCTCTCCTGTCCGGCGGGATTCGTCGTAGACCTGCAGCAGTTCCAAAAACGTCTGTTCTCCCTCACCGATGACGATCACGTCAATCTCCGGATGCTTCTTCAACCACTCGTCGGCGTCGTAGGTCACTTCCGGCCCGCCCAGCACCACCGGCAGGTCGGGCCGCACCTTTTTCAGGTTGCGGATCACATCGAGCGTCTCGCGGATGTTCCAGATGTAACAGGAAAAGGCGGCAACGTCGGGTTGCCGCTTGTAGACGTCGGCGACAATGTTGAGCGTCACGTCGTTGATCGTGTATTCAACCAGCTCGATGTCGGGAAACGTCGGCCGGGCGTAGCTTCGCAAGTAACGCAGCGCCAGGGATGAGTGAATGTACTTGGCGTTCAGCGTAGACAGTAAAATCTTCATGTGTCTGTCGACTCTCCTTGAAATACGTGCTTGTTCTATCCGTAACCGTAACACAAGCCGCCGGCAGCGGCAAATAATGAAGATCCTGGCTCCGGCGGCCCTGCCCGCCTACTTGTTCAGTTCCCGGACGACGTGCCCCAGTTCTGGCACGATCAGCCGAGTCATCGCCAGCCGCACTGCACCGGTGGAGCCTGGGGTGGAAAAAATCGCTTTTCCCTTCCGGGTGCCGGCAATGGCCCGGCTCAACATTGCCGCCGAACCGATGTCCTCGGTGTAGCTGAGCATGCGAAACAGTTCGCCAAACCCGGGCATTTCCTTCTCCAGCAGTCTGGAGACCGCCTCATACGTGTTGTCGCGCTGAGAAATGCCGGTGCCGCCGTTCAGAAGGATCACCTGTACTTCCGGATGGGCAATCCCGGCTTCGATCGCCGCTTCCACCTCCGCCGGCTCATCCTTGACGATCCGGTACAAGATCGCGGCATGGCCGGCCTCCGCCAAGAGCTCTTTCATCAGCTGTCCGCTCTTGTCCGTCTCCTCGGTGCGCGTGTCGGAAACGGTAATCACCATGCAGCCCACCCGTTTGGGGGCCCCCGCTTTGTGTTCCTGTGTGCTCATTGCCACTCTCTCTCCTGTCTTGGCAGGCTGCTGCCCTCCCCATGGGGAACAACACACCCGCCGCTTTATCGCAAACGACCCTGTCTTGTCTGAAGCCATGATACCATGGAGCGAAAAGTCTATCCAGTCGGCTGCTTGAAGCGGTGGTGATCGACGGCCATCAGGCCCGGGGCACAATGAAAGGCACCGTCCAACCAGTGACGTTGTACGGTGCCCCTGCTGTGTTATTAAAAGCCCCACCAGTACCGGTGCATCCCGTTCGCGTATTGGGTGGCAAGCGTTTGACGGAACGAGCTCTGCGCCAGTTTGGACGCATCGGAGGCGTTGGAAATGAAGCCGGTCTCGCCAAGCGTCGCCGGCATATTGGTATAGGTCAGCACGTAGTACGCATATTCCTTCACCCCTCGGTGACTGGAGAAGGAACTTTTCAATTGATTGTACGTTTCGGTAGCCAATCGCTTGCCGTTTACCGATCCCGGGTACGCGTACGTCTCGATTCCGTTGGCCGAAGTGTTTGTCGCGGAGTTGATGTGCATGGAGACAAAGAAATCGGCATTCCTGGCGTTGGCAAATGAGGTCCGGCTGGACAGGGAAACGGTAGTGTCAGAGCTTCGCGTCATGTACACCGTAGCCGGATAATTGGCCACAATGTAGTTTCTGGTCCGCAGCGCGATGTCCAGCGTCAAGTCCTTCTCTTTCAACCCGTTGCCCGTGGCGCCCGGGTCGTCCCCGCCATGTCCGGGGTCGATGACGATGATTGGATTGGCGGCCATTCGAATCGATTCCTTGTCAAAGACGCGTTTGTCCGCTTCCTCCCGCTTTTTCGGGTCGAAGTTGCGCGGGGCGGGTTCACTGTCCCACGCTGGTTCGTTGGCGATTTCCCTCTCCGCAAACGCGGGAGCGGCAGCCGCCAAGCTGCTCACAATCAGTGTGACAGCCAACATTTTTGACCATTTCATACCCATCTCTCCTTTTTCCTGGTTTTTTTCTATTCGAAACGACGAATCGTCTCGGATAGACTACGCATGCGATTGGAACAACAACTGCAACCGCACAGGCAGGTCACTCCAGAACGCCCAAAAGCGATTGTTTTTTAAATTTTCTGTAAACAAGCAGTACAGATTTGCCCTCTTCTGCTCCTCCAGCCATTTTCCGTACACAATTGATTCTTTCTCCAGATAGAGCGTCCGGTAAATCTTTTCCCTCACTTCCGCAAGGCTTTGCGTTTTGGCCGGCATTATCTCATCCGGCAAAAACCAATACGTCCACTGTTCAGAGACGATCGGACCGACGACCTGCTTTATGGGCGAGCGAAACACGGCCTCAGCAGCCTCCTCGCCGACAGTGGCGGACAGTTCGGCTTGTGAAATCCATTCGTGGAATCCGGCTCGTCCCTCCAGATCGTACTCTTTGAGGAGGGAGGGAAAACGTTCTGCACGGATGGTTTTCAGCTTGTCCATCAACGGCTTGTCAGCTTGTCCAGCCCGGACATAATAGATGGTGCGCAGTTCGGGAATGCGAAACGACTCGAGATGCTCCCGGTAGTAGCTGTTTATTTCTTCCTCGGACACGGTGATCTCCCCGGTTACCCTACGCTTCACTTCAAAACCGATCAGGGCCCGCCGTATGTTCGTGACGCTGTCCGCTTCCGTCATGTTCATCTGCCGCAGCACCTGTTCGCGCTCCTCTTTCGTGCTCCCCAACTGCTTCATGTGCTCGTCGATGATTCGCTCGTCAATCCGGACGCCCATTTGTCTCCCCATGTAGAGAACCAGTTCTTCCAAACTGCGCTGTTCCAGCAGCCTTTCCTCTTCTTCTGGCGTATGCGGCCTCCCGTGAAAATAGATGGGTTTGATTCTCTCCCAGTCATCTTTGCGAAAGATGTGGTCGCCGGCAACAAAGAGAATCGGCTGGTACACCGCCATAGCGTAGATCAGCATCGCTGTCAGCGACAGGCATGCCGCGCACAAAAAGAGCCATTTCTTGCGCGTTTTCATCCAATCACCTGCGTCTCGGTATGGATAATTTTAATAAATATGCAAAAATATACCTATTCCTATAGTAACAGGAATTTACATTTTTGGGTATATATTTTTGAATATTTTTTATTTTCCTTCTTTTGTTTTGACAATAGGGAAACGCACCTTCAAAAGCAGAACATGCAGCCTTTTGCTCATGAAAAGGCTGCATGTTTCAAGAAAAGGTATGGCCCTCCTGCTCAGCCCATCGGCCGAAGCGACGGGGTGTTGCGTGCGATCATGCGGCCGGCCAGCAATGCAGCCGCGCTCCACAGACCGCTCACGTACAGCGGATCGATGCCGGTGAGGGGCAACAGCCACCACGCCCAGACGAGCGCGAGCAACGGTGCTCCCCAGACTGCCACGACCGCCCAATGCCGCTCCACCGGTGATATGTGAAAGAGGTAGAACAGCACCGGAAAGAAGATCGTCACTCCCCTGAGCGTCATGGCCAAAAATGCCCAGTGCAGGATCAACGCGTTTTCGTCCAGGCAGACCACCGCATAGGCAACTGCGATGACGACCAGGATGAGCGCCCGGGACAGGCGCAGCTTGCTCTCCTCTGAACGGAACCGGGCGGTGTAGCGCTGGATCACGTCCCGGTTGAGGATCGTGGCGATGCTCAGCGCCAGAGCCGCTCCGGTCATCACGACGGACAGGAGTATGACGGCATAAGCGGCTCCCGCCAGCCAGGACGGTGCATGGATCAGGAAAAACATCGGGACAGCCTCGCGCGGCGCCAGCTCGGGGTGGGTGTCGTGCATGAACATGCCGATCCAGGCGCTGACCAGCCCGATGAGGATGATGATCAGACCGGCTGCAATCGAACCGCTGCGCGCTTCTCGTTCACTGCGGCTCGCAAAGATAGGCTGCAGATAGGCCTGCGTGGAAAAAATCCCCACAATCATCGACGCTCCCTGCACCCATCCCAGTCCCGCTTCGGGAACCACCAGGGAAAGACGCCCCTGCTGCCACCAGCTGACAATCGTCTCACCGCCCAACGCTCCCCACAGCCAGACACCCGTTCCCAGCAGCAGGAGGATGAGCATAACCGTTTTCAGCGTGCCGACGATACTCGCCCCCATAAATCCCCCGGCCAGCACGTAGGCGAAGATCAGAACAGCGGGAATCAGCGCCAGTAGCGGCAGCGGAGCCTTCCAGAAGACGGAGACAAAGGGCAGGGCGGCCAACAACTGCGCGATCACCTGGATAAACATCCCCAGCGACAGAAACAGGCTGGCTCCAAGCTGGGCTCGTCCGCCGTACTGCGTGCCGATCAGCTCGGGCAGTGTTTCCACCTGCAGCCGGAGGAAGCGAGCGGCACACAATCCGAGCAGGATAACAGCCACCCCGCCTCCCAGCGTAAACCACACTGCGGCCAGTCCATGCCGGAAAGCAAGTTCGCCCGTGCCGACAATCGACGTGCCGCCGACAAATCCGCCGACAAGCGCACCGGCCACCATCCCCGCCGACAGCGAACCGCTGGCGTTGCTAAAGTCACTGCTGCGGCGAACGGATCGCTTGGCGATCAGGCCGGCAGCGATCGTACACGCCAAAATGGCAACAAAACTGAGCAGAAAGCCAAGCGAAGACACGATGACACCTCTTTCGCACGAATCAGGAAATTGCGACTCATTCTATGAATGTTATTAGTATATGACGAGAACCGGTACAGTGACAAGTAAAAACCGTCCATTGGGGACGGAACAGCGTGTAGGCTAAGTCCATGGCGCGCAGTGGCTCCTGATGAAACGGCTATGTCGCCGACCCGGTATGCTGGAAAACGTTTTTGCCAATCGGAAAAACCCTGAGTCTCCGTCCAATCCGTCGGACGAAGACTCAGGGTCTTTTTGCGGTACTCTGCTCTTATCGGGAAATGGCCTGGCTTTGGAGAGCTTCGCGGACCAGTCTGCCCATCTCCGCCGTACCGATCGCCCGGCTGCGGTCGGCAGCGATGTCACCGGTCCGGTGCCCCGCCTCCAACACCGACCAGACCGCACGCTCCACTGCGTCCGCTGCCGCGTCCATCCCGAATGAGTGGCGCAGCATCATCGCCGCAGAGAGAATCGTTGCCAGCGGATTGGCGATGCCTTGGCCGGCGATGTCAGGTGCCGAGCCGTGAACCGGTTCGTACAGCCCAAAGCTGCCTTCCGCCAGGCTGGCCGACGCCAGCATACCGATCGAGCCGGTCAGCATCGCTGCCTGATCGCTCAGGATGTCGCCAAACATGTTTTCCGTAACGATCACATCAAACTGCTTGGGCGCGCGAACGAGCTGCATCGCGCAGGCGTCCACCAGCATGTGGGACAGTTCCACATCAGGGTAGTCGGCTGCCACTCGTTCGGTCACCTTGCGCCACAGGCGGGAGCTTTCCAGGACGTTGGCCTTGTCGACCGAGACGAGGCGCTTCTGCCGCTTGCGGGCAATGTCGAAGGCAACGCGCACGATGCGCTCGATTTCCGCTTCGTGGTAGATGCACTGGTCTTCCGCCACTTCGCCATTGGGCCCGTCATAGCGCTTTTTCTCGCCGAAGTAAATGCCGCCGGTAAGCTCCCGGACAACGATCAGATCGACTCCGGAGACTACTTCCGGTTTGAGCGAGGAGGCCTCCACCAGCGAAGGGTGCATCGTCGCCGGACGGATGTTGGCGAACAGCCCCAACGCCTTGCGGATGCCGAGCAGCCCCGCCTCCGGACGGAGATGGCCCGGATTCTGATCCCACTTGGGACCTCCCACGGCGCCGAGCATCACCGCGTCCGCCTCCTTGGCGATCCTCAACGTCTCTTCCGGCAGCGGCGTGCCGTCCGTGTCGATGGCGATTCCGCCGATCCGTCCGTGCTTGAATTCAAATGTAACTCCTTCCCGTTCCGCCACGAGGGAGAGAACCTTTACTGCTTCCTCCATGATCTCCGGTCCGATTCCATCCCCGGGCAGAACGGCAATGCGAAAGGTTTTCTTCATCGTTTCATCCCGCTTTTCCGTGTATAGTTGTTTCTATTATATAGTGGTTCTGTACGTACTCTTTTCCGAACGTTCCTGGTTTCTCTTCCATCCTATCCTGCCGTCCTCGTCAGTTGGCGGCCACTGTCAGCGTGTTCTTGCGCTCCAGGATCTTGTTGACGGCCCGCACATACGCGATCGCGCTCGCCTCCAGCACGTCGGTGCTGACCCCGCGACCGGTAACGGTAAGGTCTCCCTGCTGCAGGCGGACAAACACTTCCCCGAGCGCGTCCTTGCCGTGCGTGACAGAAAGAATCTTGTAGTCCGTCAGCGTGACTTCCTCGCCTGTCGCCCGGTCAATCGCCTTGTAGATCGAGTCGACGGAACCGTTGCCGCACGCCGCTTCCTCGCACACTGTACCGTCGGCACGCACCAGTCTGACACTTGCCGTCGGCAGGGAGATGTTGCCGTAGGAGAGCTGCACCGACTCCAGCCGGTACATTTCTGTTCCGCGAACCATCTTGGCGTCAACCAGCGCGAGGATGTCGTCGTCGCTGACTTCTTTCTTCTTGTCGCACAAGTCCTTAAAGGCAGCAAACGCTGCGTCGATTTCCTCCTGTTCCAGATGGTAGCCCAGTTCCATCAGTTTCTCCTTGAAGGCGTGACGGCCGGAGTGTTTGCCCAGCACCAGTTTGTTCGACTTGAAGCCGACCGTCTCGGGACGGATGATTTCGTAGGTGGATGCCTCTTTCAGCACGCCGTCCTGGTGAATGCCGGACTCGTGGGCAAACGCGTTGGCCCCTACCACCGCCTTGTTGCCCGGTACGATCATCCCGGTCAGACGGCTGACCAGCTGGCTGGTGCGGGCAATCTCTTTCAGGTTGAGCTTGGTCGTGGCCTGGTAGTAGTCCTTGCGGGTCTCCAACGCCAGTGCCACTTCTTCCAACGCCGCGTTGCCCGCCCGTTCGCCGATGCCGTTGATCGTGCCTTCCACCTGGGTCGCGCCCGCTTCGATCGCCGCCAGGCTGTTGGCCACGGCCATGCCGAGGTCGTCATGACAGTGACAGCTCAAGCGGACTCCTTCGATGCCGGGAACGCGCCGGCGCAGTTCGCGGAAGATGTTGCCGTACTCGTACGGCGTCATGTAGCCGACCGTGTCGGGGATGTTGACAGTGGTGGCGCCCGCCTTGATGACTGCCTCCACCACTTCCGCCAAAAAGTCAATTTCGGTGCGGGCTGCGTCCTCCGCGGAGAACTGGACCTGCGAGAAGTACTTCTTTGCGTAGGTAACCGCCTCCACCGCCCGCGCCAGCACCTGCTCCTTGCTCATCCGCAGTTTGTACTGGCGATGGATCGGCGAAGTTGCGATAAAGACGTGGAGGCAGGCATCCTGCGCGTGGCGCAGCGCCTCGTACGCCTTATCCATGTCGTCCTTGACGGCACGGGCGAGGCTGACGATGGTGGAATTCTTCACCCGCTTTGCCACGTCGGCCACGGACTTTTGATCGCCCGGGGAAGCAGCGGCAAACCCCGCCTCGATTCTCGTTACGCCCAGCTTCTCCAGCTGCAGGGCGATCTCCACCTTTTCGTTCGTGCTGATGTTGACACCGGGAGTCTGCTCCCCGTCGCGCAATGTTGTATCAAAAATCTCTATGGTCCGCATGAACTCTCCACCTCCACTGGGTTCCCATTTCAATCTTTTGTCAGCCATTTTTCAGGCTGTTACTGACCAACCTTTGCTTCTTCTTTTTTTGTCTCGTTGTTCAGCCAGGACATCATGCTGCGGAGCTTCGCCCCTACTTGTTCGATACCATGCTCCGCTTCCAGACGGCGGCGTGCGTTGAATGCCGGACGGTTTGCCTGGTTCTCCAGGATCCAGTTGCGGGCAAAGGTGCCATCCTGGATTTCGGCGAGCACTTTTTTCATTTCCTGACGTGTCTGTTCCGTGATGATGCGGCGTCCGGTGCTGTAATCGCCGTATTCGGCGGTATCACTGATGGAGTAACGCATGCGGGCGAGGCCGCCTTCGTACATCAGGTCGACGATCAGCTTCAGCTCGTGCAGACATTCAAAGTAGGCGATCTCCGGCTTGTAGCCTGCTTCCACCAGGGTGTCAAAACCAGCTTTCACCAGCTCGCTCACACCGCCGCAGAGTACTGCCTGCTCCCCGAACAGGTCGGTTTCGGTCTCTTCGCGGAAAGTCGTTTCGATGACGCCCGCTTTGGTGCAGCCGATGCCGCTCGCGTAGGCCAGCGCCGTCTCTTTTGCCCTGCCCGACGCATCCTGATAGACAGCGATCAGGCCCGGCACGCCAAAGCCTTCTTGGAAGACGCGGCGCACGAGGTGACCCGGGCTCTTCGGCGCCACCATGATTACGTCAACATCGGCCGGCGGCACGATCTGGCCAAAGTGGATGTTAAAGCCATGGGAGAAGCAGAGCGTAGCTCCAGCTTTCAGGTTGGGTGCGATTTCGTCGCGATACACCTGAGCCTGGCGTTCGTCCGGCATGAGGATTTGCACCACGTCGGCGCGGCTGGCTGCTTCAGCAACGGTTACCACCTGGAAGCCGTCCTTAACCGCCTGTTCCCAGGACTTGCCCGGACGCAGGCCGACGATTACCTGATAGCCGCTGTCACGCAGGTTCTGCGCCTGTGCGTGCCCTTGGCTGCCGTAGCCGATGATGGCGATGGTCTTGCCTCGCAATGCCTCTTTATTTACGTCTGCTTCGTAGTACATGTTTACCATTTGTTTAGCCTCCTTAAAAATTTTTAGATGGAATCACTATTCTGAATTTGACTGCTGCTTACACGGTGGCCGGCACCACGCTGCGCGCCATCGCGAGCGTGCCGGTTCGCGTCAGTTCGACGACCCCGTAGTTCTGCAGGAGCACCAGCAGCGCATCGATTTTCTCGGTATCGCCGGTCACCTGCACAATCAGCGAGGTGGGGCCGACATCGACGATCGTCGCCCGGAACGGTTCGACGATCCCGTTCAGCTCCGCAAGCTGGCTCGGCGTGGCGCTCACCTTGATCAGCGCCAGTTCCCGCGACACGAACGGATTCTCGCTCAGGTTGGTCACCGAGATCACGTCGATCAGTTTGGACAACTGTTTCATCAACTGCTCAATTTTCTGTTCGTCACCCCCGGTGGTGATGATCATCCGGGAGAGACCCGGCTCTTCGCTGGCGCCCACCGTAATGCTGTCGATGTTGAAGCCGCGCTGACCAAACAGATTGGCGACACGCATTAACACGCCGGGGTAATCGTTGACGAGTACCGCAATCGTATGTCGCTGCATCTATTCGTCCCCCAATACCATTTGATCTAATGTGTTGCCCGCTGCCACCATCGGGTAGACGTTTTCCTCCTGGGCCACCCGGAAGTCCACGACCACCGGACCGTCATGCCGGAGCGCCTCCGCCCA
This sequence comes from Brevibacillus sp. MCWH, assembly GCF_013096935.1. Taxonomy (NCBI): domain Bacteria; kingdom Bacillati; phylum Bacillota; class Bacilli; order Caryophanales; family Paenibacillaceae; genus Brevibacillus; species Brevibacillus sp. MCWH. The sequence continues at coordinate 35,375 of NZ_SDLF01000015.1, forward strand.
GACATCTTCCGCCTCTTGCGGCGTGGTTGCCCTCAGTCCTTTGACGCCGTACGCTTCCGCCAGCTTGACGAAGTCGGGGCTGTGGGTCAGGTCAATCTGGCTGTAGCGGTTGTCGTAGAACAGCTGCTGCCACTGACGCACCATGCCGAGGCACTGGTTGTTGATGATTGCCACCTTGACCGGCGTGTTGTACTGGGCGAGAATCGCCAGCTCCTGACTGGTCATCTGGAAACCGCCGTCTCCCACCACCGCGATCACAGTGCGGTCCGGGTGGGCGATTTGCGCCCCGATCGCCGCCGGGAAACCGAATCCCATCGTGCCAAGGCCGCCGGAGGAGATGAGCGAACGGGCGTGCTTGAACTTGTAGTACTGCGCCACCCACATCTGGTGCTGACCGACGTCTGTGGTGACGATCGCTTCCCCGTTGGTGGTGCGGTACAAGAGCTCGATGACTGCCTGCGGCTTCAGCACCTGCTCGTCGCGCTTGTAGCGGTACGGATGCTGCTCCTGCCACTGTTTCAACTGGGCGATCCAGGCTTCCGAGTCGCACGCGGTGACGAGCGGCAGCGCCTTTTGCAGCGTGCTCTTCACGTCGCCTGCCACCTTGACGGCGGTGGCTACGTTTTTGCCCAATTCCGCCGGGTCGATGTCGACGTGGACGATTCGGGCCTTGGGGGCAAACTCTCTGGTGCGTCCCATCGTGATCCGGTCGTCAAAGCGGGCGCCGAGGCCAATCACACAGTCTGCGTTGAGCAGCGCCTGGTTGGCGGTGTAACTGCCGTGCATCCCCGGCATGCCCAGCGCCAATTCGTGTACGCCAGGGAAACCGCCCAGTCCCATGAAGGTGTTGATCACCGGAATCCGCGTCTTTTCCGCGAAAGCGAGCAGTTCCCGATCGGCCCCCGCCGATATGATCCCGCCGCCGGCGAGAATGACCGGACGCTTCGCTTCCCGGATCGCCGCGACGAACGCCTGCACGTCCTCATCGCTCGGCACCTGAGATGCCTGGTAGCCGCGAATTTCCACAGTTTCCGGATAGCTGAACGGCGCCTTGGCGTTGCTCACATCCTTGGGGATGTCGATCAGGACCGGTCCGGGCCGCCCCGTCGTGGCGATGTGGAACGCCTCTTTGACGATGCGCGGCAGGTCGCGGACGTCGCGAACGAAGTAGCTGTGCTTGGTAATCGGAATCGTGATCCCCGTGATGTTGGCCTCCTGGAAGGCGTCGGTGCCGATCAGGTTCTGGGCCACGTTGCCGGTGATGCAGACCAGCGGCACGGAATCCATCTGCGCGGTGGCGATGCCGGTCACCAGGTTGGTCGCCCCCGGGCCAGAGGTGGCGATGACGACGCCCGGCTTTCCGGTCGCCCGCGCATACCCGTCGGCGGCGTGAATCGCGCCCTGCTCGTGACGGGTCAGGATGTGCTTGAAGTAGCTGCCGTACAGGGAGTCGTAAATCGGCAGCACCGCACCGCCCGGATAGCCAAAGATGTACTCCACCTGCTCCAGGATGAGACATCGCAGAAGCGTCTCCGCTCCCGTCAACTCCTCACCGAACCGGACCGGCGGCATGCCGCTTTTTCCCTGCAATTCGGCGATCTGAACACTCATTTTCTCTCCTCCTCCACTCCCCATATTGAAAAAACCTATTGGCTAATAGAAAAACCCTTTCGCCCCGACACGGTTCTGGTTCCATGTCTGCTTGGGGCGAAAGGGTTCGCGGTACCACCCAACTTCATCGGCGCCTCACGGTCAGCCGATCTCAGCCAGTCATTTCGTCGACTGCAACACGCTAACGGGTGTCATCCGGTCTTGCCTACTGATTGACGGACAGGAGCAACGTTCGGCAAGACGGCTCGGAGGTGAGCAGTGCGATCGCATTCTTTACCCATTCTCAGCTCCCTGGGCTCTCTGTAAAAGAAGAGGCGGGCACCATCCTCGTCACAGCCTGTGATTATACCAATATTGCCAATTTTGAAGTTGTCAGAAAATAAAGTGTTATGTCTGATTATAGTCACGCGCCCAAGGGGTGTCAACGAGATCAAAAACATTTTTCCAGACTTTTGTCCGAACGAATGTTCAGTCAAAAACCGCGAAACGGCGCGGTTTTTACGTGTAAGCGGATACATGAAAATCGCTTTCTGTCCCCGCTTTTCTGCCCGGCATAGACCTAAAGCAGGACGAAGAAAAAAGCCCGGGAAAATCCCCGGACCCGCTGCCTCAGAAGATTGGTTTTCTCCTCCGTCACGATTTGGCGCAGCCTGCTTCAGCCAGCCCGGCGATCAGCACCTGGGCCACCTCGGGCCGGGTAATCTCGGGCGGTGGCGTCTGCCCGCTCTTCAGCATTTGCCGCACCTTGGTCCCGGACAGCGCCACGTGCCATTCCGCTCCGTGCGGGCAGGTCTTGGCTGTGGCCATCCCCTGGCAGGCCGTGCAGTAAAAGCTGTGTTCAAAAAAGAGCGGCTGGATGCCCAACTCACCCGGCGAAAATGCGGAGAAAATGCGCTGGGCGTCGTAGGTTCCGTAAAAGTTGCCCACGCCAGCATGATCGCGGCCGACGATAAAATGGGTGCAGCCGTAATTTTTGCGCACGAGCGCGTGGAACACCGCTTCCCGCGGACCGGCGTAGCGCATCGCGGCGGGAAAGGCAGCGAGGAAGACGCGTTCCGGGGGGTAATAATGGCGGAGCAGCACCAGATAACTTTCCATGCGTACGGCGGCCGGCACGTCGTCCGCCTTCGTTTCGCCCATGAGCGGATTGAGGAACAACCCGTCGACGATTTCCAGCGCCGTTTTCTGAATGTACTCATGCGCCCGGTGGATCGGATTGCGCGTCTGAAACCCAACGACAGTCTTCCAGCCTCTTTCCTTGAACGCAGCCCGCGTCTCTGCCGGCGTGCAGTAATAGGCGGCAAACTGCCGGGGGATCGGCCGCTGCATTAGCTCGATGGGACCGCCCAGATAGAGGGCGGGCTTGGCAAAGAGCTTGCTTACGCCGGGATGGGACGGGTCTTCGGTGCCAAAGACGAGCCTCGCCTCCCGCCGTTTGTCTGGACGATACCGGCTTTCGACGGTGAGCACGGCGTATGCCTTTCCGTCTTCTCCGCGCAAGAGCAGGCGCTCACCCTCCCGCACATCCGCGTATTCCTTCTCATCAACGGCAAGCGTAACCGGCAGCGGCCAAACCGTCCCGTCGGCCAATCTCATCGTCTCCACGACGGCGTCGTAATCGCGCTCCCCCAGAAACCCGGTCAGCGGAGAAAACGCCCCGATCGCCAGACAATCGAGATCGGACAACGTCCAGCGGTCGACCGTCACGCTTCGCAGCCGCTCGTCAACGCCATCCTGACAGGCATTTTCCGCGAGCCGATTGACCAGCGTACCGCCGTGCGGCAGGATCGTATGGCTCATGCTCATTCCTCCCTTGACATTCATTTGTGCAGCCCGCACTCAGTCTTGGCGAAGCCCGACCAGCGGCCGGCACGCAGGTCTTCTCCCGGGCGAACAGGCCGCGTGCAGACACGGCAGCCGATGCTGGGATAATTCCGGTCGTGCAGCGGGTTGTACGGCACGTCGTGCTCCCGGATGTACTGCCAAACCTGTTCGTGGCTCCAATCGGCGAGGGGATTGACCTTGACCAACTGAAACTTTTCGTCCCACTCCGCCTTTTTCGCACCGGCCCGCGTCGGCGCCTGCTGCCGGCGAATCCCGGTGATCCAGGCGTCATACCCGGCGAGAAAATCACCCAGCGGTTCCACCTTGCGCAGTTGGCAGCAGAGATTGGGCTCCCTCTCCCACAGGTTGTCGCCGTATTGTTCCGCCTGTTCAGCCAGCGTCAGCTTGGGCAGCACGCGGATAAACTCGATCCCGTACCGTTCCCGGAGACGGTCGCGGACACCGTAGGTTTCTGCAAAGTGAAGTCCGGTATCCAGGTAAAACACGGGAGTGGCGGGTGCCAGCTTGTGCAGCATGTCGATCAACACCACGTCCTCCGCGCCGAAGCTGGAAGCCAGCGCCACGCGGTCGCCAAACTGTTCGACCGCCCACGCCAGTGCGTCCTCAGGCCGCATGTTCTCCAACCGGCTGGCTGTCAGATTCAACTCGTCATCCGTTATCCTGCGGCGATGGTTCATGCTGATTCTCCCTTCTTGCTAGGCGTTACCCCAACATCATATGAGCCGCCGAGGCAAGTGGAGATTCGTCCACGGTGGCGATTGTCGTTACTTTGACGCAAAAAAAGAAGCAGACCTCCCTTGAGCCTGCCAGCCAGGAGGTTCACTGGTTGTACTGAGCCGTCCCTCTGCAGCGATCAAGTCCGTATTTGTGTGTAAAATTCCCTTGATCCCCACCGTTGGCTGAAAAAATCGCTTGTATGGTTTTTGGGAATATAGGCCCAATCACGACCAATGCCCCCAGACTCCGGGCCCCAGGTCGCAGGCCGCATCTCCAGCGCGATCAGCGCATAAAAAAAGCACCCGATTGCTCGGATGCTTTGTCGTGCGCAGCAAAACAGCTTACGCGTTCAGTTTGCTTTTAGCCAGTGCTGCCAGGTCGTTGAATGCAGCCTTGTCGTTAACCGCCAGGTCAGCCAGCATTTTGCGGTTTACTTCCACGCCGGCTACCTTCAGCCCGTGCATCAGACGGCTGTAGGACAGACCGTTCAGGCGAGCTTGCGCGTTGATACGGGTGATCCACAGTTTGCGGAAGTCGCGCTTTTTCTGACGGCGGTCACGATATGCATACAGCAGGGATTTCATTACCTGCGCATTTGCAGTCTTAAACAGGCGGTGTTTGGAACCGAAGTATCCTTTCGCCAGTTTCAGGATTTTCTTGTGACGACGGCGTGTAACAATGCCACCTTTTACTCTTGGCATACGTAATTCCTCCTGGTCATTCCAGCATGGCGGCCCCGCTTACGAGGCGCTTAGGGAGCGCATGCTGCGTAATAGTGTATGGTAGTGCGAAACAATCTTACAGGTACGTAACGAGTTGTTCGATACGTTTTTGGTCGCCTTTGGACACCAGAGAGCTTTTGCGCAGATGGCGTTTTGCCTTGGTGGATTTGTTGGCGAACAAGTGGCTGGTGTAGGCGTGGTCACGCTTCAGTTTTCCGCTACCGGTTTTTTTGAAGCGCTTCGCTGCGCCTTTATGGGTTTTCATTTTCGGCATGGTAGAAATCCTCCTGTCCTAAACGCTGATTACTTATCCGATTTCGGCGCCAGAATCATGATCATGCTGCGTCCTTCGATCTTCGGCTTACGCTCTGCGACAGCGATGTCCTCGCAAAGGGATGCGACACGCTCCAGGACCTGTTGACCGATTTCGGCGTGGGTGATTTCACGTCCGCGGAAACGAATGGAGCACTTCACCTTGTGATGATCCTCCAAAAACTTGCGGACGTTGCGAAGCTTCGTCTGAAAATCGTGTTCCTCAATGTTGGAAGAGAAGCGCACTTCCTTCAGTTCGATGATCTTCTGGTTGCGGCGCGCTTCCTTTTCCTTTTTCGCCTGTTCGTACTTGTACTTGCCGTAGTCCATGATCCGGCAAACAGGCGGCTTGGCTGTAGGAGCGACGTTCACCAGATCCAAATCAGCTTCTTGCGCAATGCGCAGCGCTTCCCTGAGGGGCACGACACCCAACTGGTTTCCGTCCGGTCCGATCAAGCGGACTTCACGGGCACGAATCGCTTCGTTGACTAACAGTTGATCCTTGCTAATACTTGCCACCTCCGTCAATTTCGAGAAGGAACAAAAATGTGCGAACGCTGACGCGCCCGCACATATCTCACCTAGCAAATTCAACAGATCCACAGTTTGCTATTGCGTAAGAGTGACCTGTCAACAGTCACGAAGACGTCGAACCAGGTGAGAAGCTGGGCGCTTCTGCTTGTTTCTCGAAGAATGAAGTTTTGCACTGAACATTATGATACCGTGCAGATTTTGTCCTGTCAAGGATTTCATGACTTTGGGCCTCCAAAGTCACCCGCCGATGTGCGACATCTCCACCTTGGACCGATGGGACAGGCCCGGCGTCTGCTTCAGCCGCTGCTCCGAGTAACGGTCGTCGCGGCGGACCCAGATCGATTGAATGAGCTCCCGAATCTCTTCGTCGCTTTTTCCCTCCCGCAGCGGGCCGCGCAAATCTTCCCCGGACGAGGCGAACAGGCAGTTGTACATTTTCCCTTCCGCCGACAGCCGGGCACGCGTGCAGGTGGAACAGAAGGCCTGCGTAACGGAGGAGATGAAGCCGATCTCTTGATTCGTCCCTGCATACCGGTAGCGCGAAGCCACTTCTCCAAAGTAATTGGGCTCAATTGGCATAAGCGGCATCTCCTTGTGGATCATCTGCACAATTTCGCTGGAGGGTACTACCTGATCTAGTTTCCAGCCGTTGCTGTTGCCCACATCCATGAACTCAATGAAGCGCAGGATGTGCCCTTTTTCGCGGAAATAACGAGCCATCGGCAGGATGTCCTGGTCGTTGACGCCGCGCTGCACGACCATGTTGATCTTGACCAGCATGCCGGTTTCAGCCGCCGCATCAATGCCGCGCAGGATGTCCTGCACCCGATATCCTCTGTCGTTGATCCGGCCGAACCGCTCGTCATCCAGGCTGTCCAGGCTGACGGTCACTCTGTCCAATCCCGCCTGCTTCAGCGCCTTGGCATGTTTGGCCAAAAGCGAACCATTGGTGGTCATGGCGATGTCGCGCACGCCTTCCACCTGGCGAATCATCCGTATCAGTTCGGGCAGGTCTCTTCGCATCAGCGGTTCCCCGCCGGTGATGCGGATTTTTTCCACTCCAAGCGATGTGAAAATTCCGACGAGGCGCGTAATTTCTTCGAACGTCAACAGCTTGTGCCGCGGCAAAAACGGGTAATCCGTGCCGAAAATTTCGGCTGGCATGCAGTATCGACAGCGAAAATTGCACCTGTCCGTCACAGAAATTCGCAAGTCTCGGAGAGGACGTTTGCGTGCATCCAATACTTGTTCAGGCATATCGGATCACTCTCCTGATTCCATACTAGACCTGCAGCCTGCCAAGATCAAGCCGGAACAATGGCAGAAGTGTGACGCGGATATTGAGTGTCCGCAAAGAAACGGTCTTTCATCGTTTCCAGGCAAAAAGGCCTGCGCATTGATCAACCGAAGGTGGAGAAAACGTACGAGGCATGGATCAAGAGAGCGAGCGGGTGCTATCACCCATGCGCAACGGACTTTATCTACACGCTGAGGGCCGTCCCAATCGGGAACGGCCCTTTTGCAGCAGCTTACTTCATCTCGCTGATTTCCTGTTTGATTTTGGCGATGAACTCATCCACCGGAAGCGCCCCTTCGTCGCCTACGCCGCGTTTGCGGACGGACAGGGTGCCCTCCGCCACTTCTTTTTCCCCGATGACCAGCATGTACGGAATCTTTTGCACCTGGGCCTCGCGGATTTTGTAGCCGATTTTTTCGTTGCGGGCGTCCAGTTCCACGCGGATGCCGGCCTGTTCCATTTTCGCGAGCACCTCTTCGGCGTACGGCACGTGCGCGTCACTGATCGTCATCAACCGCACCTGTACCGGCGACAGCCAGGTCGGGAACGCACCCGCGTAGTGCTCGATCAGGATGCCGATGAAGCGCTCCATGGAACCGTACATGGCGCGGTGCAGCACGACCGGACGGTGCTTCTCGTTGTCCTGGCCGATGTAAGACAGGTCAAACTTCTCCGGCATCTGGAAGTCAAGCTGGATGGTGCCGCACTGATGGCGACGTTTCAGCGCGTCGGTGATCTGGAAGTCGATCTTCGGTCCGTAGAACGCGCCGTCCCCTTCCTTGATCTCGTACGGCATGCCGGACTCCTCCAGCACTTTTTTCAGCGAGCTTTCCGCGATCTCCCACAGTTCGTCGGAGCCCATCGAATCCTCCGGACGGGTGGAGAGCGCCACGCTGTACTCGAAGCCGAACACCTTGTAGATGCGGTCGATCAGCTGGATCATGCTTTTGATCTCGCTCTCGATCTGATCCGGACGAACGAAGACGTGCGCGTCGTCCTGGCAGAACGTCCGCACCCGCAGCATCCCGTTCAGCGCACCGGAAAACTCGTGGCGATGCACCTGACCGAATTCGGAGTAGCGGATCGGCAGATCGCGGTAGGAGTGAATCTTGTTTTTGTAAATCAGCATGTGGCCTGGACAGTTCATCGGCTTCAGGGCGTAGGTGGTGTTGTCCACCTCAGAGAAGTACATGTTCTCGTGGTAGTGGTCCCAGTGGCCGGATTGCAGCCAGAGGCGCTGGTTCATGATAAACGGCGTGCGCACCTCGGTGTAATGGGCCAACTGCTGCAAACGACGGGAGAACTGTTCCAGCTCGTTGCGGACAGTAAAGCCCTTCGGCAGGTAGAACGGCATGCCCGGCGCCTCTTCGGAGAACATGAACAGCTCAAGCTCTTTGCCCAGTTTGCGGTGGTCGCGCTTTTTCGCCTCTTCGATGAAATGCAGGTATTCGTCCAGCTCCGCCTTTTTCGGCCACGCGGTACCGTAGACGCGCTGCAGCACCTGGTTTTCCGCTTTGCCGCGCCAGTACGCGCCAGCCACGCTCATCAGTTTGAACGCCTTGATGTAGCCGGTGGACGGCAGGTGCGGCCCGCGGCACAGGTCGAAGAACTCGCCCTGCTCGTAGATGGTGATCACAGCGTCTTCCGGCAGGTCGCGGATCAGCTCCAGTTTCAGATGGTCGTTGATTCCCTGAAAGATCTGAATCGCTTCTTCGCGGCTGACCACCTTGCGGCGAATCGGCAGGTCTTCCTTGATGATCTTTTCCATCTCGGCTTCAATTTTGCCCAGATCGTCAGGGGTGAGCGTTACCGGAATGTCCATGTCGTAATAGAAGCCGTCTTCAATGACGGGACCGATCCCCAGCTTCACCTCTTTTCCGTAGAGGCGCTTGACGGCCTGTGCCAGCAGGTGGGCGGTGCTGTGGCGGTACACTTCCAAACCTTCCGGGCTGTCCAGCGTCACGATCTCGATCGCCGCGTCGTCTTGCACCGGCGTGTACAAATCCACCACCTTGCCGTTCAGCTTGCCGGCGACGGCCTTTTTCTTCAGGCTCGTGCTAATGGAGCCCGCGATGTCCTCGATGGTGATGCCGGATTCGTATTGGCGTACGGCCCCATCCGGGAACGTAATGTTGACTTGTGCCACGATCCATACGTCCTTTCTGCGTAAAATAATAAATAATGGATTTGGAAAAAATAAAAACACCCATCCCCAAAGGGACGAGTGTTTCTTACCCGTGGTACCACCCTCATTTGATTCGGCTTGACAATTGCCGTCGGGACATCCTCCCGACCAATCGGACGAAAGCCGAATCCTTCCTTGCCATAACGGTATGCCCGGCGTGCCGATACTGAAAGCGCGTAGCTTTGTTCCCGGCCGCTACTCGAAGGGGGTAGAGCGATACGCGTTCGCAGCGGGCTTCCAGCCAGCGGCCCGCCTCTCTGCAGCGACGTGGATATCGTCCATGTCCTTCTCATCGTATTTCAACACATCTGCAGTTGTTGTCTGTCATTATAGAGGAGTCGGCTTGTGTCCGTCAAGTGCACGTCTGCCCGCCAGGCAGAGCGGACAGGAATGGCACGACATCACCTTGCCGTCAAAGATGCTGCGGACGGTCTGGAGCAGTGCGGGCCTGTCCTGCGCCAGATGCATCACGATGCGCTCTGGAGCGAGCGTTACCAGCGCGCTCACCAGGTAGTCTTCTTCGCGGCTGTTCTGCTCGCCAATGCTGAATATGGCATCGAGCTGGTCCAGCCGCAGCCGTGTGCCGTGTTTGTCATAGAGCAGGAACGGTTTGTCTACACTAGGAACGACGTGAACCACTTCCTGTTTGGTCTCCTGCGCGGCGATATAGTACCGCAGCAGCTCGACAAATTCCTGGTACTGCTTGTCTTCCAGATAATCGTCCAGGCCGGTTTCCACCAGTTCAAACAGTTCGTTCCAATGATCTTGCAGACGGAAACGGACGAAGCCGAGTACATTCAGCTCCCGCTCCTCTTCCAAATAAGCGAATACTTTGCGGTAGACGGCTGCCTTGCGGGCGGTGGCATGGAGCAGGTCCGTGTCGCCTTCTTGCTGGTCTTGACAAATCCGCTGCACATACGGAAGGATCAACGGCCACTCCTCTTCCAGAGCTTCCGCTGCGAGCAAGTCGGCGGCGATTTCCTCCAGCACTTCCGGTTCCTTGACCCGGAGAATCCATTCAGCCACTGCCAGGGAAACAAACGCACGGGCCCACTCAATCGTCTCCGCGTTGTACTCCTCGGTAGACGTGCTCTGAAAGAGGAACAAACGGTAGTCGCCCTGCTCCTGTTCCCTGTATGTAATGCGCACCGGCTCCATGTTGACCCGCTTCTTCAGCTCGGACACGATGGAGCGAAACGCGTCACAATGTGCAGGGACATTTTCCAGCCAGACGGCAAAACGCTGCATATCCATCCCCCCCATCCGCAGTGTAGTTACAGTATATGTCCCACCTGGGGCGATATACTTTTAAACGGATGGAAACAGGGGAAGCCGCTTGCATAAAACAAACACGAAGCCGTCGCGGCTCCGTGTTTGTTTGTGTCGGATCGGTCAATTCTGCATGACAAAGTCGTGTTCCGCCATCTCGCCTTCGCGGAAGATGCGCAGGATTTCATAGCGGGTATTGCGCTGCGCGGGGATTTTGCCCGCTTCGCGGATGAGTTTCAGGATCAGGTTGGTGTTCACCTTGTAGGTGCATGCGGCAGCGGAGACGACGTTCTCCTCCATCATCGTCGAGCCGAAGTCGTTGCAGCCGTAAGAGAGCGACAGCTTGCCGATCTCCGGTCCCATTGTCACCCAGGACGACTGAAAGTTTGCGATGTTGTCCAGCATCAGGCGGCTGATCGCCAGCGTTTTCAGGTATTCCTCCGGGGTGTTGTTGACCGCCTTCATGTTGGTGTTCTCCGGCTGGAACGTCCAGACGATAAAGGCCGTGAAGCCCTTGGTCTCGTCCTGCGCCTCGCGGATGCGCATCAGCGACAGCACGCGTTCTTCCATCTCCTCGCCAAAGCCGATCACCATCGTCGCCGTCCCCGGCAGGCCGACGCGGTGAGCCGCCTTTTGCGTCTCGATCCAGTCTTTCCAGGAACCCTTGAGGCGGGAAATCTTGCGCCGCGTGCGGTCGTCCAGGATCTCCCCGCCCGCGCCCGGCAGCGAATCGAGCCCGGCTTCCTTCAACTTCTTCAGCACTTCCTCCACAGGCAGACCGGACACCTGCGCCATTTTTTGCACTTCCGCAGTGGAAAACGAGTGCATCGTGATTTGCGGGAAGCGCTGCTTGATGTTTCGCAGCAGATCCAGGTAGTACTCAAACGGCAGGTCCGGGTTGGTGCCGCCCTGCATCAGGATTTCCGTGCCGCCTACATCCACCGTCTCCTGAATTTTTTGGTAGATGACTTCGTTGGGCAGCACGTATCCTTCCGGGGAACCCGGAGGGCGGTAAAAGGCGCAGAACCGGCAGTAGGTGTCGCACACATTGCTGTAGTTGATATTGCGCCCGATGACAAACGTGGTGATCGGCTCCGGATGCCACTTCTTCATGACCAGGTCGGCGTAGTGGCCCATTTTCTCGATCTCGTCACTCGCAAACAGGGTGAGGCCGTCTTCCAGACCGAGGCGTTCACCGGCGAGCGCCCGCTCCAAAATCTTATCGATCAAAAGAATCACTCCTTCTATACTGCGTCCACGATTCATCGTAACACAAAAAAACAACCCTGCCTATTGGCAAGGTTGCGCCAACGCTATTCAAAACCGATTTCCTCGTACACTTCCGGCTCCCAGTAAATGACAGTCTGGGCGAGCGGCAGATTCGTTTCCCGCGCGCCGTTTGGCCTTCCGTTGAAATAGATAATCTCCGTGACGGCCACACGGTCCCCGCGAACGTCGATTTCCCCTTTCAGCTCCAGGGTTGTCCCGTCCGGTGCATAGAAGATGACTTTCCCCGATCCCAGCGTTTTCATCCGGTACCTCCCGTTGTATGGACTGCACCTCTATAGTAGTGGACAATCTTTCCTACCGTCAACGCCCAAACTGGAACTTAATGACCAATTGTCGGATCGGATGGTGCATCCTTTTTGCGCCTTTTTACCTGGCGACCCTCCGTATCACGGGACATTTCTCCCATCAGATCTGCCGTCATCGAAGCGTCCTGACCGGCGATCATCGTCGTTTCTCCTGCCGGTACGCCGCCATGTGCCTGTCGATAGGAGGGGGAGGAAAAAATCTGGCTGGCATTGACCGGCTGGCCCGCTGCTCCGCCTGCTTGCAGGGACGACGACAGCGGCGTCTGCTGGACCGCCCCTCCGGGATTGACCGCATTCGTCAGCGTGCTGTCATTGGACGGCGGCGTCTGCGGCTGACCGGACGCGGCGGGCGGGACCTGTGCGGACATGGCCGTCTGTCCGTTCACGGCAATCGGCTGATAGCCGCGCAGCAGTTGAGCGCTCGTCTCCTGCGGCAGCGTCGCCAGCGGATAGTAGCCTTTCCGCTGCATGTAGCTCCACATGTCGTAGGCCTGTTGGGCACAGTTGACCGCCCCTTGCAGGAGCATGCCGCGCAGATGAGGATGGGCCGACTCCAGCGCTGCGGCCATTTTTGCTTTGGCCCCCGCCTTGTGCAGGCCGAGCACCGCTGACGCTACGTCGTGATCGTCCATCTGATCCGGGCGAGCATTGGGCTGGTGAGATGCAGCCTGCTGTGGAGCTGCCGGCGGTTGGGCAGCGGCGGTAGTAGGCAGGGCGCGCGTCTGCCACACCTGCGTGCTGGGCCGGTACGGCAGGCATTCCCCCACTCCCAGCCCGTGCACGGTATGTACCATGCTGTTGTATTCGTTTTGCATAAACTGCATCTGGTAACCGACCAGCTGGGCCAGTTCCGGGTCGCGGATATAGGGGGTGTACAACTGCATCGTATTCAGTGCGTCAATCGTGCAGGTGAGCGCCTCGTGCAGTTCCATCACTTCATGAGCTGTGTACGAATGAGCTTGCATCATGATGGTTTCCTCCTTTTTTCCAAATCCCTAACAGTATGTCCGAAACGGCCGGCAGATAGAAGCGCGCAGGAAAAAACCCTTGCTTCGTACAAAAAATGGGGGAGAAACCTTTTAACATGTGACGCGTATTACCTTGTCAGAAAAACATCGCTCCACTCCACCAATAATCATTCTGTTTGGCAAGAGCCTGTCATAGGATATCACTACAGAAACCTTTTTGTTTCCGGTATAATGAAGAAAAACGCCGGATGAAGTCCTTTCGCAGAAGCTGGCTCTGCTCAAAGCGACAGACGAGGAAAACCCTCCTGAAGGAGACGCTCATGTTCGATCAAATTACACAAATCTTTATGCAGTACGGTATATGGGGATTGTTTGGCCTCGCCTTTCTGGACTCATTTATTGTCCCTGTCCCGCCCTTTTTTCTGCAAATCGGGATGAGCCTGATCGATCCCACGTCCGCCATGCGGTACGCCACCGTCGCGTTTACCGGTTCCATCCTCGGTGCACCGGTGGGCTACATGCTGGGCAAATGGCTGGGCAAACCGCTCTTGCAAAAGCTGCTTCCTGAGAAGTGGACGGCGATGGCGACAGAGCAATTTGCCAAAAATGGCGATGCCGCCGTACTGATTGGTTCATTTACCCCCATTCCGTTCAAAGTCTTTACCATTTTGAGCGGCGTGTTCAACTACTCGCTGACCAAGCTGATGCTGTTTGCCATCCTGGGACGCGGCATCAAGTTTTACCTCATCGGGTTGTTGTTCCACCTCTACGGCAAACACGCCAAGGAGCTGCTGGACAGCTACCTGGAAGTGACCGTACTCGGAATTGGCGCCCTAGTCGCCATCGTCTGGCTGATCTGGAAAAAGCGAAAAAAATCGGCGTAACGCCGCTATTTCTCATGAAATGAAAGACGCGCCTCGCAGAACTGCTGCGAGGCGTGTTTTTTTTGATGCCGGAGATGGCGGCGCCGACAAAAAATTGGCGGGACATTCACCTACCGGCGTGCCGTCCGTATATTGTAAGTGTGAGTTTTCGGAGGAGGTGAAGCAATGGCCGTTATAAAAGCGAACAGCAGGGATGTAGACATGCTGGCGAGACTGATGCGTGCCGAAGCGGAAGGCGAAGGGGACTTGGGCATGCTGATGGTCGGCAACGTCGGCGTCAACCGCATCCTCGCCAACTGCCTGGACTTTCGCGGCATTCGCACGATGAGACAAATGGTCTTCCAATCGCCGGGCGGCTTTGAAGCGGTGCAAAAGCCGTATTTCTATCAACGCGCCCGCGACAAGGAAAGGCGCTTGGCCAGACGCGTCGTTAACGGCGAACGCCAACACCCTGCTTCAAACGCGCTGTGGTTCTTTCGGCCAGCCGGAAACTGTCCGCCTCAGTGGTATAACCAACGAAATGTAGGTCGCTATAAAGCGCACTGCTTTTTTGTACCCAACCCACAAGATTGTCCACGAGTTTACTAAAGGAGAGAGTTCATCATGAGCCAGCAATTTCCTTATCCGCCTTATGTGAATCCGTACGTCGATCCGTATGCGTCGTCGTCTTATCCGTATCCGGCGGCACAGCAGCCGACGATGCCAATGCCAACGCAAATGCCGATGCCGCCCAGCGGGTCCTTCATCCCCGGAACGCCGTTGGCACCGGGGCAAATAGTGGAGGAGTCCTACATCGAAAACATCCTCCGCTTAAATCTGGGCAAAGTGATCACCGTCTACCAAACGTTTGAGAATAACACCCAATGGAACGCCAAAATCTTCCGGGGCCGCCTGGAAGCGGCGGGACGGGATCACATCATCCTGAGCGATCCGCAAACGGGCCGACGCTATCTGCTGCTGATGGTCAACACGGACTACATCACCACTGACGAAGAGCTGAACTACGTGCCGCCGGCTCTTCCGCCCATGCCTCGGTGACAGCACGACTGCTCCACCGCACAACCTCATCCGCCAGGGATGAGGTTGTGTTCTGTTTACAACTGCTCCTCCCTCAAGCGGACCGCAGCCAAAAACTCTCTTCTGTCCCCCTGCAAAAACGAGCCGGCGGGCAATGCCCCTTTCTGCCTCAGGCGAATGGCCAGGCGATTGACCACCCGGTTGATCTCCCGGTGCATCGCCTCTTCCATCGTCAATTTGACCGCGTACTCGTTGATCCCGACGTCCCACTGCGCACTGCGCACGATATGTCCGTACATTTTCAGGGATTGGGAAAATACGTTCGTCTCAAACTGCAGGACGAGCTGATCGTGGACAGGCAGCTTCAAGTGGGTCAGAAAGCGAAGTCCGCCTCCGCTGATGTCTTCAATCAGCACACTGGTGCTGCCCACTTCCAGCGTCTTTCCCTTGATCATAACGATAGTCATGTCCGCGCACAAAGGCGGGTCCAGTTTCAGGCGAAAATATTCCCGTTGGTGCATAGTGACCAAACGATCCACGAAGTTCACTCCTGTATAACGGTATGAAAGCGATCATGTGAGACTTCCTTTGCCGACGTGCAGGAAAAGAGCGCCGCAAAACCGGCGCTTCAGCGTGTAGACAAAGTCCGTGGCGCATGGGTGATCGGGCCCGCTCGCTCTCTTGACGACCAGCAAAGAAGTTAGCGGCCTCCGCTTCAAAACGCGAAAAGGGCAGGGGCAAACATCTGGGTATTTCAATGAAGTGAGACTTGTGCCCCCTGTATACCCCGCGTCTAGCGTTTTTCCGCTGAGCAGGTCGTCAAAGGAGCTCGCTTGGCCCATCACTCCATGCCATGTCCTTTTTCTCCACCTTCGGTTGATCAATGTGCAGGCCTTTCGGCCTGGAAACGATGAAAGATCGTTTCCATGTGGACACTCGATAAACAAACAGTTTGTCTTCAGTCTGGAGGGCCGAAAAACCGGCGCTTCCTTATTTTTTCTTTGTCGGATAGTGCATGTCCTGCAATGTAACCGAAAACTTATCCCACAGCTGGTCTGTGTCATAGCTGATCGAATCGCTGCGGATAAACCAAAAGAGGAGCTCCACCACACCCCACACGATGAGCATGAAAAAGAAAAACACGTACAACGAAGCCCACACGCTACATTCCCCCTCCCATTTTGTACCACTATATGGGAGAGCGGCAGTAATGATGCCCGGCAGCGCGTGTGCACCAAAAAAGCCTCCCGCAGCATCGATTCCTGCGGGAGGCTTGTAAGGTGTTACGCCACTTTTGTCGTAGCTTCACGGATATACGCTTTTGCTTTGTTTTGGTCAAACTGCCCTTCCCAGCGAGAGATGACGACAGCCGCCAGCGAGTTGCCGATGACATTGACCACCGTGCGGGCCATGTCGAGCAGACGGTCAATACCGGCGATAAAGGCGAGCCCTTCAAGCGGGATGCCCACCGAACCGAGGGTGGCGAGCAGGACCACGAAGGAGACCCCGGGAACACCGGCAATGCCTTTGGAGGTAACCATCAAGACTAGCACCAGGGTAATCTGCGCGCTGATCGGCATGTCGATCCCGTACATCTGGGCGATGAACAGGGCCGCCAGCGCCTGGTACAGCGTGGAGCCGTCCAGGTTGAACGAGTACCCCGTCGGAATCACGAAAGAGGTGATAGCCTTCGGACAGCCGAGGCGCTCCATTTTTTCCATGATTTTCGGGAGAACCGTCTCGGAGCTGGCCGTGGAGTATGCCAGCAGCAGCTCGTCCTTCAAGATTTTGATCAGGTTGAAGATGGAGATGCCGCTCATGCGGGCGATTACGCCCAGCACCACGATCACGAAGAAGAGCATCGTGAAGTGTACGAGAATCATCAGTTTCCCCAGCGGAACAAGCGACGAGAGACCGAATTTGGAAACGGTTACGCCAATCAGGGCAAATACACCAAACGGTGCAAATTTCATAATCGCGTTAACCACCCAGAACATGGCGTCGGCCACACCCTGGAAGAAATTCAGCACCGGTTTGCCTCTCTCTCCGGCTGCCGCTACCCCGAGCCCAAACAGGACGGAGAAGAAGATAATGGCCAGCATGTCCCCTTTGACGATAGCCTCGAAGACGTTTTTCGGCACGATGTTGACAAAGGTCTCAATAAATCCGTGGCTTTGGGAGGTTTCAGCCGTTTCCACGTACTTGTTGATATCGGTCTTGGTCAATTGCGTCATGTCCACCCCGACACCGGGCTGGAACAGGTTTGCCGAGAGCAGACCGACAATAATGGCAATCGTGGTAACGATTTCAAAATACAGAATTGTTTTCCCGCCGATTTTCCCCAACTTCTTCACATCGCCCACACCGGCTACACCCACAATCAGGGTGGCAATAACAATGGGCACGACGATCATTTTGATCAGGCGGATAAACACGTCACCAATCGGCTGCAGGAAAGTCTCCACTGCAGGATTCCCGTAGAACAGAGCACCCACGAGAATACCGAGTACAAGACCAATCACAATTTGAATGGCCAGTCCAAAACGTTTCATCCTGACACCTCGCTATCCTTTCTTCATAATCTATCTGGCACAAAAATTCGACTAAATGTCGAGTTTTGCCGATTAACCATTCCTGATCGTAAGGCACATCTCGACTGCGCAGTGAAATTGGAGCGCTTCATTAAAGCGGTTACGTAGCGCAGTAAGATGTGAACCGTGGATTTTATAGTAACATGAAATTTTTTAAGTGCCCCAAATTTCTATTCTTTTTTATTTTGATACTATTTTTGATTTTGGGGATTGTGTTGAACATTGTCGAATGATCATGTGTGGACTGACCGTTAGACCCGCCTTGCCGGACATGCAAAAGCGGTCTGTTCGGCGCGTGCCGATCAGACCGCTTTGTTCTGGTTTTCTGCCGTGTCCGGCTGTCTATCATTGTAGCCTCACAGCCTCGATGGAAGGGGGCTACCCTTCCGTTTCCGCGTCACGTCGAACGCGCGACAACAAATCGACGAGATGGACTGCCTCCATCCGGTCCTCCAGTCCCGCCTGCTTGATGCCCGCTTTCATCTGCAGGAGGCAGCCGGGATTGGACGTGGCCAAAATGTCGGCTCGCGTCTCAGCCACGTGGCCCATTTTTTCCTCCAGAATCCGTCCTGCCATGTCCGGCTGCACCAGGTTGTAGATGCCGGCAGATCCGCAGCAGCGATCCGCTTCAAACAGCGGAACAAACGTTGCCTCCGGTATGGATTGCAGCAGCTTCACCGGCTCTTCGGTCACCTTCATGCCATTGCGCAGATGACAGGAGGACTGGTAAGTAATGCGTTTGGGCAGCGGCTGCAAAGGGAGTGTCTCCGAAAGCCCGGCCAGCACTTCGCTGATGTCCCGTACGCGCCGGACAAACCACTCCGCATCTGCCTGCCAATGGGGATCATCCTGCAGCAAATGGTGGTACTCCTGCAGCATGGCTCCGCACCCGCCCGCGTTGGAGACAATCAGCTCCACGTCTGCCTGTTTGAATGCAGCGATGTTTTGCCTGGCGAGCTGACGCGCCTGCTCCCGCTCCCCGCTGTGGGCGTGAAGGGCACCGCAGCACGCCTGGCCGGGCGGAATCACCACTTCACATCCGGCGTCCGCCAGCAGAGCGACCGTGTTCACATTGGTCTCGTGAAACAATACGTCCATGATGCAGCCGCGAAACATGCCGACCCGCAGCTTCTTCTCCCCTCTGGCGGGCACGACAGTTCCCACCGCCTCTGTCAATCCCTTTCCTGCCGCTTTGGGGAGAACTGCTTCCATCGTCCGCATCTGCTCGGGCAGGAGGCGAAGCAAGCCCAGCCTGCGAGCCAGCCGCTGCAGGCCTGAGCGCTGGTAGAAGCGGAGCAGCCTGCCGGCAAGGTAGAGGCGTTCCTGCCGCGGAAGGAGCTGGCGAAACGCCAGCCAGCGAAGCAGCCGCACCGGCCACGGATGGACGCGCTTCCGCTCGATCGCTTCCCGCGCCTGCTCGATCAGCCTCCCGTACTTCACCCCGGCCGGACAGACCGGCTCACAGGCGCGGCAGCCCAGGCAGAGACTCATCTGGTCGACGACGTCCTGATCCGGCTCCAGGATGCCGTCGGCCACCGCCTTCATCAAGGCGATCCGGCCGCGCGGCGAGGCTGCTTCGTAGCCGGTCTGCCGAAACGTGGGACAGGCCGGCTGGCAAAAGCCGCAGCGCATGCAGTTGGACAGTTCCTCGTAATCAAGTGCCGCTTTCCAGTCAGCGCTGTGCATGGTTGACCACCACTCTGTTCCGGCGCTCCCGGGCAAACATTTTGCCCGGATTCAGCAGGTTGTTCGGATCAAACGCCCGTTTGATCGCCTTCATCACCTCGACGCCCGCTTCCCCCAACTTCCATTCCAGATAAGGAGCCTTGACAATGCCTACGCCGTGCTCTCCCGTGATGGTGCCGCCCAGTTCGATGGCGACGGCGAAAATCTCTTCAAACGCCCGTTCCACCCGTTCGATCTCGTCGGGATTGCGGGCGTCCGTCATGCAGGTGGGATGCAGGTTGCCGTCCCCGGCATGGCCAAACGTGCAGATGTGTACATTGTGTGCGGCGGCAATCCGCTGAATTGCTTCCACCATCGGCGTGATTGCGGCGCGGGGGACAGTAGCGTCTTCGAGAATCGTCGTCGGCCTGAGCCGGGAGAGTGCGGCCAGCGCACTGCGCCGCGCTGTCATCACCTCGTCCGCCTCCTCGGCATTCGTCGCCACTTTTACCTGAACCGCCCCGTTTTGCCGGCAGATGGAGGCAATCCGCTCCACGTCCCGGTGCACCGTTTCCGGATCTCCGTCCTGGCCGATCAGCAGCATGGCGGCCGCGTCCGTGGGCAGGCCAATCTGCTTGAAGTCCTCCACTACCCGCAGCGTCCCCTGATCCATAAACTCCAGCGTCGCCGGAATGATCCGGCTGGCGATGATGTCGGAGACCGTTCGGGCTGCGTCCGTCAGGTTGGCAAACGTCGCCAGCATGACGCGCTGCATGGCCGGTTTGGGAATCAGCTTGAGAATGGCTTCGGTAATCACTGCCAGCGTGCCCTCGCTGCCGACCAGCAGCTTGGTCAGGTCGTATCCGGCCACGTCTTTCATCAGTTTCCCGC
Organism: Brevibacillus sp. MCWH; assembly: GCF_013096935.1. Taxonomy (NCBI): domain Bacteria; kingdom Bacillati; phylum Bacillota; class Bacilli; order Caryophanales; family Paenibacillaceae; genus Brevibacillus; species Brevibacillus sp. MCWH. Next base: position 55,478 of record NZ_SDLF01000015.1, read on the forward strand.
CGGTGCGGATCACCTCGCCGTTTGGCAGCACCGCCTCCAGGCCGAGCACGTAATCCTTGGTCGTCCCGTACTTGAGTCCCCGCAATCCTCCGGAGTTGAGCGCGATGTTCCCCCCGATGGTGGAGACGACCATGCTCCCCGGGTCCGGAGGGTAAAACAGACCGCGTGCTTCCACCGCCTGATGGATGTCGGACGTGCGCACGCCCGGCTGCACGGTTATCGTCAGGTTTTGTTCGTCAATCTCCAAAATGCGGTTCATCCGGTTGAGCACCAGCACGATTCCTCCACCGACCGGAACCGTCGCCGCGCACAAATTGGAACCGGCTCCCCGCGTGACAACGGGGATGCCCGCTTCCGCCGCCAACTTGATCACCTGCTGCACTTCTGCCGTGTCTTTGGGCATCACGACCGCGTCCGGCAGTGCCTGGTGCATCGGCGTGGCGTCATAGGAATAGGCGACGAGCGCTTCCGGTCTGTCGAGGCAGTAGGCCTCCCCGACGATCGCCCGCAGCCGCTCGCGCACATGTTGAGGCAGCATGGCCATCCTCCCTCCCGCTTTTCATCATTGTGAAATCATTGTGCCAACCCGCCGGGAATGGCCCAGCCCATCCAGCACATCCCTGGGCACAATTTCCCGCACCGAGAGTCGATCCAACTGCTGCGTTTCTTCATTCGGCAATTGAGTGGTCAATCCCTCCAGTTCTTCCATCATCTTCTCTGTTCCTCATCAAACGGCTTCCTCTCCTGCTGTCATTTACCCCAGATGGCAGGCGACCAAATGCCCGGGCTCTGCTTCCTTGAGCGGCGGCACGGTCGTCCGGCACACCTCCATGCAGTGGCGGCAGCGCGGATGAAACTGGCAGCCTGCGGGAGGATTGGCCGGACTGGGCAGGTCCCCTTCCAGGAGAATCCGCTTTACCTCCCGGGTGGGATCGGGAACGGGGACGGCGGAGAGCAGCGCCTGCGTGTAGGGATGGATCGGCCGTTCGTACAGAACCGTCTTGTCCGCCACCTCCACCACTTTTCCCAGGTACATGACGGCCACCCGGTCGGAGATGTGGCGCACCACGCTCAGGTCGTGGGAGATAAACAGATAGGTCAGCTGAAACTCCCGCTGCAGGTCTTTCAGCAGATTGAGAATCTGCGCCTGGATGGAAACGTCCAGTGCGGAAACGGGCTCGTCGGCGACGACCAGCTTGGGCCGCAGAATCAGCGCCCGGGCGATGCCGATTCGCTGTCGCTGTCCGCCGGAAAACTCGTGCGGAAAGCGGTGCAGATGCTGTCTGGTCAGCCCGACAATCTCGATCATCTCCTCCACCCGCTTGCGCCGCTCGGCTGGCGTGCCGATGCCGTGAACGATCAGCGGGTCCAGCAGGATTTGGCCGACGGTCTTGCGCGGATTCAACGAGGCGAACGGGTCCTGAAAGACGAGCTGCATGTCGCGCCGGGCTGCGCGCAGCTCGGCGGCGTTCAGCGCGCGGATGTCCCGACCCTGAAACAGAATCTCCCCTTCCGTCGGTTCAATCAGCCGCAGAATGCAGCGGCCGGTCGTCGACTTGCCGCAGCCGGACTCGCCGACGATGCTGAGCGTCTCTCCCGGATAGACGGTCAGATGCACGCCGTCTACGGCACGCACGACCTTTTCCTTGCCCCAGAAACCTGATTTTACCGAAAAATACTTTTTCAGCCCCTTCACTTCCAGCAGCGGCTGACTCACGCTTCTCCCCCCTCCCGGTACAGCCAGCAGCGGCATTTCTGCGTCGCGGAGACGGGGAACAGCTCCGGCACCTGCTCACGGCAGATCGCCATCGCCTTGGGACAGCGCGGCGCAAACCGACAGCCGGCGGGCATTTCGTGCAGCTGCGGCACTGCTCCCGGTATCGCCTGCAGACGTTCCTGTCCGCCGCTGATGCTCGGCATGGAGGCCAACAGGCCAATCGTGTAAGGGTGCCGGGGGTCGGCAAACAGCCGCCGTACGTCCGCTTCCTCCACGATCTGACCGGCGTACATGACGACGACGCGGTGGCACATCTCGGCGACCACCCCCAGGTCGTGGGTAATCAGCAGGATGGCGGTGCCGTGCTCGCGGCGCAGCTTTTTCATCAGCTCCAAAATCTGCGCCTGAATCGTCACGTCCAGCGCCGTGGTCGGCTCGTCGGCGATCAGCAGTTGAGGCTGACAGGCCATCGCCATCGCGATCATCACCCGCTGCCGCATGCCGCCCGAGAGCTGGTGCGGATACTCTGCGGCGATCTCCTCCGCCCGCGGGATGCCCACTTCCTTTAACAGATGGACGGCCCGCATTGCCCCCTCCCGCCGCGACAATCCGAGGTGGCGGCGCAGCGGCTCGGCGATTTGTCTGCCGATCGGATGCAGCGGATTAAGCGCGGTCATCGGCTCCTGAAAAATCATCGCAATCCGGTTGCCGCGGATCGACTGCATCTCCTTTTCCGACAGCCGCAGCACGTCCGTTCCGGCAAACCGGACGCTGCCGTCCAGCTTGGCGTTTTTGCCCAACAGGCGCATGATGGACAGGCTGGTGACGCTTTTGCCGCAGCCGGATTCGCCGACGATGCCCAGCGTCTCCCCTGCTTCAACGGAAAAGCTGACATCCTCGACAACCGTCAGCGTGCGGCCGGATTGGGCAAACGTGGTGCGCAGGTGTTCCACTTCCAATATAGGTGGCATGGCGTCTCCCCCTTTCTCCTCAGGATGTTCGGGCCGGTCCGCTGACGAGCGACATGACCCGGTTGTGAAACGTTTTTCGCCAGCGCGGCATCAGCGGACTGACTGCGGGATGAACGCGGTTGGTGAGCACGATCAGCGTGGCTCCCCGGATTGGATCACACCAGATCGACGTGCCGGTAAACCCGGTGTGGCCAAAGGCGTCGGGAGACAGCAGATCCCCTCCCGTGCAGCCGGCGGACGCCGCCTCCAAGGGCCCCGCCGCGGCGGACGCCTCCCAGCCCAGTGCGCGCGCCGGAGCCAGCCGGCCGGTCCGGCAGCCAGCCGCAAACGTGCGCAATACCGGGTCCAGGCGCACCGGGGTGTCAGCAGACGTCCACATCCGCATGTAGCGCTCTACGTCGCGCGCGGTGGAAAAGAGGCCGGCGTGGCCGCTCACGCCGTCCAGGCCGTAGTGGCAGTTGCCGTCATGGACCGTTCCGCGGATCATCCCCTCCCGCCAGGCGAAAGAGTCCAGACGCTCCTGCAGCTGCCCGGCGTGCGGATGGCCGGCCGCCATCATCTGCTCCGCCTGCTGGCGGGACTGTTCCCGCTCGTACGCGTTGCCATTCTCTGTCGGGGCGATCTTCCGGATGTCGACCCCGCGCGCCAGCGGACGGTACCCTGTCGCCGTCATGCCCATCGGCTGAAAGATCAGCCGCTCGGCCAACAATTCCAGCGGTTCGTCCCAGACGCGCTCCAGGAGAAAGCCCAGCAGCATGAAGCCCAGATCGCTGTAGATCACCTGTTTACCCGGCTCGCCGATCAGCGGTTCGGCGGCGATCAGGGAGAGGTAGTCATCCCTCCCGTGCCCCAACAGATAGTACGGACGCCATGCCGGCAGGCCGGAGGTGTGGGTCAGCAGGTGCAGGAGGGTGATCCGCCGTTTGCGGGCGTCTGCTGTCCGCTCCCACTCCGGCAGGTGAATCTCCAGCGGATCGCTGAGCGACAGCTTCCCCGTCTGCATGCTCAACAGCACGAGCGGCAGAGTGACGATCACCTTGGTCAGCGAAGCCAGATCGTAGATGGTATCCGCTGACGGGAGCGACGTATGTTCTCCTCTCCCGATACTTCCGAGCGCGACCACCACCGGCGGCTCGCCTCCGATCGTCAAGCTGGCGACGCCTCCGGGGAAAATCCCCCGGTCAATGCCTTCGTCCAAACTTTCCGTCAACTCACACCGGATGCGTTCCGCGTCCATCTGCGCTCCCTCCTTATCTGTTGCGATGCTTCGGATCGAGTATGTCGCGCACCGCGTCGCCAAACATGTTGAAGGCGAGAATCGTAACCGTCATGGTGACGCACGGCCAGACGATCATTCCTGGCGCCAGCTCCATGTAGCGGCGCGCTTCGGAAATCATCCCGCCCCATGACGGGTCGGGCGGCTGAATGCCCAATCCGAGAAAGCTGAGAGCCGATTCCGTCAGGATGGCGCCGGAGATGGCCAAGGTCGCCTGCACCAACAGCGGCGCTGTGACGTTCGGAAAAATCTCCAGAAACAGGATGCGCAGCGTTCCTGCCCCGATCGCCCGGGCGCTTTCCACAAACTCCAGGTTTTTCACGGACAGGACGGCGCTGCGCACCGTCCGGGTAAACACCGGAATGTTGACGATTCCGATCGCCAAAATCGTATTGCTCGTGCCCGGTCCCAGCGCCGCCACGATCGCCAGCGCCAGCAGGATTTCCGGAAAAGCGAACAACACATCCATCACCCGCATGATCAGTCCGTCCATCCAGCGGCCAAAATACCCCGCGATCAGCCCGAACAAGGTGCCAAACCCGGCGCTGAGCAGCACGGACAGCAAGCCCACCGTCAGCGATACCCGCGCGCCGTAAATGATTCGGCTGAACAGGTCGCGGCCAAACTGATCCGTCCCCAGCCAGAACTGCCCGGAGCTGCCCTCCATGCGGTGGTCCGGAAACATCTGCGTCGGATCGTGCGGGGCGATGACCGGCGCCAGCACTGCCGCGGCAGTCAACACGGCAAGAACGGCGAGACAGACGACAGCCGTTTTGTTTTCCCAAAAGCGTCGGCGGTATGTGCTCATGAACGATTTCTCCTCGCTAGTACTTGATGCGCGGGTCAATCCAGGTGTAGATGATGTCGATCAGCAGGTTGACCAGGACAAACACCAGCGCCACAAACAGCACGCCTCCCTGCACCACCGGATAGTCGCGCTGATAAATGCCCTCCAGCACGTACTGCCCCAGGCCGGGTATGGAAAACAACTGCTCCACGATCACGGAACCGCCGAGCAGGTAGCCGATCTGCATGCCGGCGATCGTCACGATCGGAATGGACGAGTTGCGCAAGGCGTGGCCGAAGACGACCGTCCAGATGCTGTTTCCCTTGGCCCACGCGGTGCGAATGAAATCCTTTTCCATCGTCTCCAGAAAGGCAGAGCGCGTCATCCTGAGCACTCCGGCGGCAATGACGATGCCCATTGTGATCGCCGGCAGCAAAAACACCTGCAGCGCCTCCCCCGGGTCTTCCCAAAAGCTGACGACGTCAATCGGCGGAAACCAGCCGAAATACAGCGACAGCACGAGCAGCAACAGCGTCCCGACAGCGAAGTTGGGAACGGAGATGCCAAGCAGGGCGGCGATGCGCACGACGATGTCCGTTTTCGAGTGGACGCGGATCGCTGACAGAATGCCCAGCGGGATCGCGATCGACCAGCCGATCAGCACGGCGAACAGCGTGAGCTGCAACGTGATCGAAAAACGCTTCAAGATCTGCGGCAGAATCGCCTCGCCGGTGTGGACGGAAACGCCAAAATCCCCTTTTACCAGGCCGCCCAGCCAGGACAGGTACTGGGTGATCAGCGGCTGATCCAGCCCCATGCTTGCGCGCAGGGCGGCAATCGCTTCCGGCGTGGCATTGGTCCCCAGCATGATGGAAGCAGGGTCGCCCGGCACGAGATGCAAAATGGTAAAGACGAGCACGGAGATGCCGAACAGGATGGGAACAAGGCCGACGAGGCGTTTGATGACATAGCTTCCCACGTATTACTCCTCCTTAAGAGACGAAGAAGCGGGGAGACGGCTGCTCCCCGGCTTCCCAGGCGTTTCCTGTGCTATTGGACGGTCGCTTGCAGCAGCGCGATGGATTCGCCCGCCGCCGTCGGCTGGAACGACACGTTGTCGCGGACCGCGTAAAAGTTTTTCGGGGAAGCGAGGAACAGATTGGGCGCGTCCTCCACCAGCAGCTTCTGCGCCTCGTCGTACAGCTTTTTCCGCTCGGTCTGGTCGACGGTCTGCAGCGCTGTGACGACCAGCTCATCAAACCGCGGATTGGAGTAGTTCCAGACGTTGGCGGAGCCCTCCGTATGGAAAAAGAAGCGCAGGGAGCGGTCGGAATCTGTCCCGGACGTGTTGCGGCCGACCAGAAGCGACATCTCCTTGGACTTCCAGGTCTCGATGTAGTTGCCCCACTCCAGTTGGTTGATCCGCGCGTTGATGCCGATGGCCTTTAACTGCTGCTGCAGCACCTGCGCCGTCTCCACCATGTCCGGATAGGTGGAAGCCGTCTCGATCACAGTGTCAAAACCGTTGGGGTAGCCGGCTTCCGCCAGCAGCTGCTTTGCCTTGTCCAGGTTTTGCTTGTAGCTGTCGTAGGCGGCAGGATCAAGCGCCCAGTTTGCTGCGGCCGGCGAGATGGGACCGGTCAGCGACGCCTGTCCCTTCCACACCGTCTGCACGATCTGGTTGCGGTCCACCGCATAGCTGATCGCCTGACGCACGCGCGGGTCGTCAAACGGCTTTTTCTTTACGTTGATGCCGAGGTAGCTGTACTCCAGCGACTGGTAGCTTTTCACCTGCACGCCCGGCTTGCCTTCCAACAGCGTGGCCGAGTCGGCGGAGATGCTCGCGATGTCCACCTTGCCGGAGCGGATCGCGGCCAGCCGCTCCGCTTCGTCCTTCATGATCTGGAACTTGATCGCGTCCACTTTCGGCAGCCCGGTTTTGAAATAGTCGGGATTTTTCTTCAACAGCACGTACTGCCCCGGTTCGTTTTTCTCCAGGATGAACGGTCCTGTCCCCACCGCTTCCTTGTTGAGGTCGGCCACTTCCTTCGGCACGATCGCGGCAAACGAGCTGGCCATGTTCGTCAGCAAAGCGGCGTCCGGGTGTTTTAGCTTGAACACGACCGTGTGCGGATCTTTCGCTTCGATCACGTCCACGCTGGCGAAGTACGACTTGGCGATGGAACCCGTCTCGGGATTGAGAATCCGCTCAAAGCTGTACTTGACATCGTCCGCCGTCATCTCCCGCCCGTTGTGAAACGTCACGCCCTTGTGCAGCGTGAAGGTAACCGTCTTGCCGTCCGGGGAAATCTCCCACTTCTCAGCCAGGCTGGGGGTGACGTTCAGGTTCTCGTCCAGCCGGGTCAAGCCGTCATACACCAGTGCGTAGATGCGGGCGCTGGACGCCGCCGGCACCTTGTGCGGATCCAAGCCGACAGGGTCCTGATCCGCCGCGACGACCAGTTCGGTTTTGCCGCTTCCGCCCTGCTGCCCCGGTTGTGGATTCGCCGTATCGCTTGCAGAACCACCTCCGCCGCTGCAGGCGGAAAGCAGCAAGGAAAATGACAGGAAAATCGCTGCCCATGCCCGTTTTTTCACATTGATTCCCCCCTGTATCTGTTTAATAACAAATGGTCCCCAAGACGACCGCCCGTTTGGCCCCGGTGACAGACGGCACGTTGCTCGGCCGTCCCATCAGTGTTTCGTGGCCCAGAATGGCAAAGGCGATCGCCTCCTTGGCTTCGTCCGGGATGCCGTACGCGTCCGTCGTCATCAGCTGGATGCCTGCCGGCAGACGGTCCCGGAGCATCTGTAGCAGCGTCTTGTTGCGGGCGCCGCCGCCGGAGACGATCACTTCATGCACCGGCGTGGACGGCAGCACAAACGATTCGTACGCTTCCACAATCGTGGCCGCCGTCAGCGCCGTCGCCGTCGCCACCAGGTCGGCAGCGGAGAGGCCGCGCACATCCTTTTCTGCCCACAGCTTCTCGGCAAACGCCCGGCCGAACATCTCCCGCCCCGTGCTTTTCGGCGGCACCAGCCGGTAGTACGGATCAGCCAGCAGCTCCTGCAGCAGTTCGGCGCAGACCGTCCCTTCGGCTGCCATCCGGCCGCCCTCGTCAAAGCGCTGCCGGCCGTTCGTCGCCATCTGCACGATCTGGTCGATCACCATGTTGCCCGGACCCGTGTCAAAGGCAACCAGATCGTCGATGGAGGCGCCCGGCGGCAGTACCGTCACATTGGCAATCCCGCCGATGTTTTGCAGCAGCCGCCCTTTTTCGCCGTGCCGAAACAGGACGTAATCGGCGTACGGAACGAGCGGCGCCCCTTCGCCGTCCGCCGCCAGGTCGCGCGAGCGGAAATTGCCGACGACGGGAATCCCGGTCCGCTCCGCCAGCGTCGACAGCTCGCCGATCTGCAGGGAAGCCCGGATATTTGCCGTGCCCGCCGGACAGGGAAACGGCGCCCGGCCGGCGACATGCCAGACAGTCTGCCCATGCGTGCAGATCGCATCTACTTCGCCGGGAGCGACAGCGGCCGCTTCCAGCAGTTCGCCGACCGCGTGGGCGTACCATTCCGCCAGTCCAAAATGGGCCAGGGTCAGCCGGTCAATTCGGGCCGTTTGCGGACTGCACAGCTCGGCCAACCACTCCCGCAACTCATCCGAGTACGGCAGATAGTAAAAATGTTGGAGACGGACGGCGGCAATGTCGCCCGCCTGGTCCGTTTCAATCGCCACCAGTGCGGCATCCACTCCGTCGAGCGACGTCCCCGACATCAACCCGATGACCAAATGTTCCCGTTTCTCCCGGTAGCGCCGCTGTACCTGAACGTTCAAGGGGCCACCTCCTTGCAAGCATTCTTCAATCAGAATGTTGAAAAGATACTGACGATAATCGTTACCACCATTATATGTAACAAAATTTCTTGGGTCAATTAATGATTACTAAATTTTATTACTACAATGTAAACAAAAAAGGGCGGCCAGTCAGGCATGTCCGCCGCCGGCCTTGGGCATCACAGGACACGTGTATGAAATGAGCTCCGACAGCAGTTGGGTGTACAGCGGATTGCTCGCAGGCCGACAGGTGATGGAAGACGTGTCGAACGTTCTCGTGAAATAAACGCGCAAAAAAAGCCGGACACCCACCATAAGGTATCCGGCTTTTTTCGTTGGGCACACTGCAGCTTGGACGACCTTTGGAACAGCCGTGAACGCCCGCAGAGCTGAGGATGCGCCTTTTTTGTACACGCTTGCGTCCCTGTCAATCGTGACTTACACTGATGCGTAGAAGTGATTGGCCGGCAATGCCGACAGCAGGACATTGCCCGCCGGGGACGCCTGTCCCCAAGCGCACCGACAAAGGAGTGGCAGCCCTTTATGCTAATCGTGGAAGACCAAAACCGGGAGCTGCTGGACAGCCTGCGTGTCCATCTCGTAGATGCGCTTAGGCGGCACAAGCGCAAACCGTATCTGCCCGTCTGGGGTGAACTGTTTTGGGCGTTGCGGGAGATTGCCAAAACCGGACAACGGCTTGGCCAAGACATCCTCATCTACCCGATCCAGCCGATCGGAACCCTTCTGTACCGCTATCAATCCGACAAGTTCCAGGTCGACATCCCCGATCCCGGCATCACGATTTCGCTGACCGCCGAGCAGTTGATTGACGCACTGATCAACGGCAGCTTTGCGCCGATCGAATCCTTTCCCGTTCACAAACCGCCCTCCCTCGGCTAGACACCTGTCTGCCAGCTTTTGGAGGGGTTTTGACAACGAAACATAAAAAAGAGGCGGTCCCTCCTGCACAGTTTTGGACCGCCGTCACGAACTCCCCAAGTTCGTACATACTAGGAATTGTACTATGCTTTTCGCTTATCGAAAAGTGTCGTCTTTTGTTTTCTTCGTAATTTGTAAAAAACTGCACCATGGCGGGACGCGATTTTCAGGCGCGTGCTAACGTTTATCTTGCTTCTGCTCTGCTCCCGGCAGGATGTACAGGGTTTGATTTCCATTTATTTACTTTTTCTGCATACTATTTTTTCCTATCTGTCCGCACACCGCGGATGGGAAGACTGCCCTCTCCGCCAGCATGAAGATAAAAAAAAAGCTGCCTGTATGGTACAGGCAGTCCCTAGAAAGGGAGGGGTAATACGTGATGAATCAACTTTACAGACGGCAATACGGTCAAAAGGTTGCTGGAACTGGCTTTTTTACGAGCCTGGACCTATGCAAATGGTACAATCATCACAGCACAGTTTGTCCACAATATCAACAAGGGGGAAGTCATTCGTGAATCGTTTGTCGGAGGAAGAAAAACGGGGCGTGTACAAGGCCATCGTAAATCGCAGGGACATCCGCACTTTTCTGGACAAACCGGTTCCAGACGAAAAGCTGTTTGCCATCCTGCAGGCCGGCCACCACGCTCCGTCTGTCGGCTTCATGCAGCCGTGGAATTTTGTCATCATCCGCGACGCGGCGACGAAACAGCAGCTGGCAGAGATCGTGCAAAAAGAGCGGCGGGCGCTGGCCATCCACTACGAGGGGACGGACAGGGAACTCGCCTTTTTGGACTTAAAAATCGAAGGGATCAAGGAAGCGCCGATTACTCTCTGCGTCACCTGCGATCCCACCCGAGGCGGGGACCACGTGCTGGGGCGCAACTCCATACCGGAAACGGACATCATGTCCGTAAGCTGCGCCATCCAAAACATGTGGCTGGCCGCTTATGCGGAAGGCCTGGCCATGGGCTGGGTCAGTTTCTACAAAAAGCCGGATGTGCGCCGCATCCTCGGCATCCCGCCGCATGTGGAACCAGTTGCCCTGCTGTCCATCGGCTACACCGACCACTATCCGGAACGGCCGCTGCTGGAAATCTTCCAATGGGAGCGCAGGCTTGACCTGGAGAAGCTCATTTTCGAGGAAAAATGGGGTCAGGTGCCGGACAGCGTGAAGATTGGTCAGAAGTAAGCACCGCACAAACACACAAAAAAGACAGGGCTGTCCCGTCCAGCAGCATCTGCCACCGACGGGTACAGCCCTGTTTTTCGTAGATACACATTTGTCATACGCGATGCTTTGGCTTCACGAACGAGGCCGTGTCCGGTTCGTCGGGAGCGCCTCCAGCGGATTGTCAGGCCAGTAGTGTTTGGGGTAACGCCCTTTCAGATCCTTCTTCACGTCAAAATAGGCGCTGCGCCAAAAGCTGGCCAGATCGCGCGTCACCTGCACGGGGCGATGTGCCGGCGACAGCAGGTGGAGCGTCAGCGGCACCCTCCCCCGGGCAATCCGGGGGGTTTCCTTCAACCCGAACAGCTCCTGCAGCCGCACAGCCAGCACCGGAGCCTCGGGATCGCTGTAGTCGACGGGGATGCGCGATCCGCTGGGCACGACGATATGCGTCGGGGCGTATTCATCCAGTTCGCGCCGCTGCTCCCAGGAGAGCATCCCGGCGAAGATGTCGATCAAGGAGAGGCGCTGCAAATCGTCGCGGCTTTTCAAACCGTACAGGTGCGGCCCGAGCCAGTCAGGCAGCGAAGCCGACAGCGCCTCCTCCGACACGTCCGGCCAGCCCTCCTCGTGCCGGCTCATGAACAACAGCCGCTGCCAAAACTGGCGGGCCTGCTTGGTCCACGGCAGGATGTTCAGCCCTTCTTCGGCGATCCCGCGAAGCAGCGCAGCCGCGGTCGCTTCCGGATCGGGGTCGGCCAGCGGTACGTCTTTCAGCACCAGGGCCCCCAGCCGTTTCCGTTGTCTCGCCCGCACGGCCTGCGCCTCGCGATCCCAGTATACGGCCGTCTCCGCCTCGATCTGGTCGGCGAAGTGCCGCTCCAGATCGGATATGTCGACCGGAGCAGCAAGATGCACACGTCCTTCCGTTCCCAGATCGTCCAGTTCGGCTGCCACCAGCCAGGGAGCCTGGGCCAACGGCTGCTGCCCGGCCAGTGCTGCCCCGCGGCCGTTGCGCAACAGAAACCGCCCGCTGTCGCGCCTCCGCGCGATTCGATCAGGGTAGGCGAAAGCGAGCAAAAGTCCGCACGCGTCTACGTCGTCGCCGCTGTTTTCAGCAATTCCCGCCTCACGCTTCCAGTGGTTCGCCTCAGCGAGAATCCGTCGGCAGGCAGCCGCATCCACCGTGTACCCTGGCGGTGCGGCATCGCCGGGCCGCCCTCCCGCCGCTGCCTGTCGCAGCGTCTCCACCCGCAGGCGCAGATCGGCGTCGGCCGGATGATGACCGCTGCGCAAAATATCCCGTTCGCTCAGAAGTGCCGCCAGTTCGCAGGCCAATCCGCCCAGACCGAGGGGAATGGCCTTTAGGATCATGTGCGCAAGACGGGGATGCAGACCAAGCTCTGCCATTCGCCGTCCGTGCGTGGTAATCGCCCCGCTTTTCTCCAGCGCGCCGAGCTGCACGAGCAGGTCACGCGCCTGCGCAAGGGCGGCAGCCGGAGGCGAGTCGAGCCAGCGCAGCTCAGCCGGGTCCGCGACGCCCCAGGCAGCCAGTTCGAGCGCCAGCGGAGCCAGATCCGATTCCAGAATCTCGGGCGTGTTTCGCAATGCCAGGTGCCGATGCTCCTGCTCTGTCCACAGCCGGTAGCATACGCCGGGGCCGAGACGGCCTGCCCGACCCCGCCGCTGCTCGGCCGACGCCTGCGACACCCGGATCGTTTCCAGCCGGGCCATGCCTGTGCGCGGCGAAAAGCGCGGCACCCGCGCCAGGCCGCTGTCAATCACCACCCGGACCCCTTCCACCGTCAGGCTGGTCTCGGCGATGGAAGTGGCGAGGACAATTTTGCGCTCACCCGGCCGCCCCGGAGCAATCGCCCGGTCCTGTACCTCCTGCGGCAGATTTCCGTAGAGGGGGGCCACCCGGACGGAGGCGCCCAACTCCAGCTCGGCGAGCCTTTCTTCCACCCTGCGAATCTCTCCCGCTCCCGGCAAAAAGACCAGGATATCTCCCGGTTCCGACGCGAGCGCTTCCTGAATCCGGCGGACGACGACCGGCTTGATCGCCCCCTCCACCCGGCGATCCAGATAGCGCGTCTCCACCGGATAGGCTCGTCCTTCGCTCGTCAGCACCGGCGCATCGCCCAACAGCGCAGCCACCGGCTCGGCATCCAACGTGGCCGACATGACCAGGATGCGCAGATCGTCGCGCAGTACGGACTGAGCCTCCAGGCACAGGGCCAATCCCAGGTCGGCATGAAGGCTGCGCTCGTGAAATTCGTCAAAAATGACCAATCCCGTGTCCTCAAGTGCCGGGTCGGCCTGCAGCATCCGCGTCAGCACGCCCTCGGTAACCACTTCGATGCGCGTGGCAGGCCCGACCCGGGTATCCAGGCGCACCCGGTATCCCACGGTGTCACCCACCTGTTCCCCCAGCGAGGCGGCCATGTAGCGCGCCGCCGCTCGCGCAGCCAGACGGCGCGGTTCCAACATCAGAATGCGTCGTCCGGCCAGCCACGGCTCGTCGAGCAGGGCAAGCGGCACCCGGGTCGTTTTCCCCGCCCCGGGCGCAGCCACCAGCACCGCGCTGCTGCGGGTGCGAAGCGCCTCTTTCAACGCCGGGATGATCGAATCGACGGGCAATGTATTCATGCGATCACCTCATGTTTGTTTCAGCCGCGAACATCCTGTTCCACCTCTGCTATTATAGCCGCTTCGCCGGCGGTCGGCACGCGTTTTGACGCACACTGGGGATGCGGGTGGGCCAGGCGGCCTTATGCTGTCAGCGCTCCGTAACGTAAGTATCGGGAGACAGCGCGGTCACAAACGGGCTCACCTCGCCGACAGCATACAGGTGCAGTTCATGCATCGCCCGCGTACAGGCAGTGTAAAACAGCCTGCGTTCCGCCTCCCGCCCGTACGTCACCCGAGACGCATCGTAGATGATGACCGCGTCGAATTCGACGCCTTTGGCCAGATAGGACGGGATGACGAGCACGCCCGGCTCAAAGGAGACCGTCTCCTTGCTGATCAGGCGCACCGGCAGCCGGCTGCTGAGTGCTGCGTACGCGTCCCGACTTTCCCGGGCGGTTTTGCAGATGACCGCAATCGTCCGGTGTCCCGCGTCTTGAAGCGCGCGGATGCGGGCGACAATCTTCTCCGCCAGATCGCTCGGATCGGCAGCTTGTGTCAAGGTTGGCTTTACGCCGTCCCGGTTAAACGGCTGAATCACTTCGCCCCCGGTGATCAGCCCGCGGGTAAACTCGACGATCTGCCGCGTGGACCGGTAGCTCCGCGTCAGCACGATCATCTCGGTCTGTCCGTCTTCGTACAGCGATGCGAGCGGGGAAAAGTCGGTTTGCGCATCGACGTGGGCGTAAATCGCCTGGTTCAGGTCGCCGAGCACGGTCATGCTGCTGTGCGGAAACAGCCGCCGGAGAAAAGCAAACTGAAACGGCGAGTAGTCCTGTGCCTCATCGATGAACACGTGCCGGACCGACGTGTTGGTGTGAAAGCCTTCGATCAACTCTTTTGCATACAAATACGGCGTGGCGTCCTCCCAGAACAGCTCGGACCGATCCAGCATCTCCACGGTCCTGGCGCATATCTCCGCCCACTGCTGCGGCCAGGGGAGATCGTTTGCTAAACGCATCGCGTACTGCGGATCGGCAAACAACTGCCGGTACACGGCCTTCATGTTGACAAAACCAAACTGCTTCACCCACCGGCGCAGCGGCTCGAAGTGCTCGTTGACGACCGTGGCGGCAAGCAATTCCCGTTCGCGCTCAAAGTCGTCAAACGACTCGGCGGTAAAGCGCTTTTCCCGCCGAAGCTGTTGATAGGCGCGGTAATACGCCTCCCGATCAAGCAGGTCGATCTCGTCTTCCACCCACGGCTGCGTCCGCTCCTGGCGCTCCTGCTTTCGCAATTCTTCCAGCAGCCACTCTGCCGTCAGCCTCAAGCGGTTGGGGAGGCGCAGCGAGGGATCGAGCGAGTAAAAATGCTCCCGGATCTGCTCGGCGTCAATCAGGGTCCTGCCGCGGAAGGTCACATCCGCAAAGAGCAACCCCGCTTGCCGGAGCGATTCCACGTAGCGCTCGATCACCTGCTTGAAGGCGGCAGACGCCTTGAAGCGAATGCCTTCCATGCGGGCGTCATACCCCGGCTCGTCCATGGCGGTGTAGGCGTATTCCATCTGCGCAAACGGATCTTCGATGCGAAACGTCTCCCCCAGCCTGTGCTCCACGTACTCCTGAAACGTCGTCTGCTGCATGTTTTCCTCACCCAATTCGGGCAGGACGGTGGACACGTAGCTGTTAAACAGCGGATTGGGGGAAAACAGCACGATCTGCTCCGCCCGCAGCGTGTTCCGGTACCGGTAGAGAAGATAGGCCACCCGCTGCAGAGCGGCAGACGTCTTGCCGCTTCCCGCTGCTCCCTGTACGACGAGCAGCCGGCTTCGCTCGTTGCGGATAATGCGGTTTTGTTCTTTTTGAATCGTGGCCACGATGCTTTTCATCTGCCCGTCCGCCTGTCTGCCGAGCACTTCCTGCAGCAGTTCGTCGCCGATGGTGACCCCCGTGTCAAACATGCTCTGAATCCGGCCGTCACGGATGATGTACTGCCGCTTCAACTCCATCGTGCCGGTAATCGTACCGCCAGGAGTCTCGTACTGCGCTGGTCCGGGCGGGTAGTCGTAATACAGGCTGGACACCGGCGCGCGCCAATCGTAGATCAGAAACTGTTCGTCCTGTTCGTCGAGCAGGGAGGCGATTCCCAGGTAGATGCGCTCCGGAGTTTGCTCCCCGTCTTCGACAAAGTCGATTCGCCCGAAATACGGCGACTGTTTCAGTTTCTTCAGCGTGGCAAGCTGCCTGCTCGCATGGCGGTGGCTGCGTTCCCGCTCCGACAACACCTCAGCCTGCTGCTTGATGCTCGCGTACGTCTCTATCGCTTCCATCATATCGTCAACGTTGACCGTCACATCGTCCCAAAATTTTTTTCGTATCTCCACGATGTCCGCCCGCACGTTGCTGACATGCTCCTCAAGACTGTTGATTTTCCGGTCAATCACGCCGATGACACGTTCAACACGTTCATTTTCTTCCCGCCACTCTCTCTCCGTCACGCTCATCGTATCGCTCCTCTTCAGCAAAATTTTGGACCACAGTGTTTGACAATCCACATCATTTGTGATAAGATTATATTGGGATATATTATTCAGTTTTTGCTGGTAGGTAGTGGCCACTCCTCATTCTAACACAGACGGATGCAAAACACAATGCGGGCGGCGCCAGAGGAACTTGTCCCATTCCCACGGCGATGAAATGAACGGAATATCAGATAGAAAGCGATAGAGCAAACGGAGACGCGTGAATCGTCTCCGTTTTTCGTAGATGCTGCCAATACTAATACCATAAATTTCCATGATAGAGCAAGCAACTTTCTCGTGAACTTTTGGAGGATGGACGAGGATCATACAAAATCGGTGAACGCATCCAATTTACCAGAGCAATTGAAACAGCCGGCGGTCCATGAGATTGGTGTCGATCGGACATTCCCTCGCGTTTTCGCCGTACTGCCATGCCCACACCTGTGCCGGGCAGGGGGGACGGACGGGTGCATACGCCGGTGCTTGACGCGAAGATGACGGGCCCGGCGTAGGCTCCTGGCTCCACAGTACGGTTCGCGTTCGCACCCTTTCGCTCCTTTCCTGCGCGAGACAATACGCTCGGGAAAAGGCGGGTTGACTCGGATCACAGTAAATCCCCGGACGATATCCTCCCTGATCGATTGCATCCACCCACCCGCGAATCCACGCTTCATCGACCTGAAACCGTTTCTCGATGTTGGCAAACAGGATGGTTCCCTTGGGAATCCCGAGCAGTTGAGCGTAGTACATGCTGTTTCTCGCAATGATTCGCCCCTGGTCATAGCCGACCGCTCGGGTGAATTTACTGTAAATCGGCAGGATTTTCACGCCGTTGCGATGCAGAAAAGACGCTTCCGCCTTCGTCAGTCCGTCGGCTGCATTGGGAACCGTTGCCAAATACCTTCCCCAGTAGGCAGGTTTGCCGAAGTTGCGCACTACACATTGATACAACTCATTTCCCACTCGGGAAGCTGAATCTACTCCCCACAGCATTGGTTCCGGCATGTGCGCTGTCCTCCCTCACACGTTGTTACCTTCATGTATATGGAGACAGCAGGAGAAACGCCAGCCCTGCAATCATTGCAAGCCCTCTGCCCACGTTGCATTTTGAGCGGACGCGATCCGCTGCTTTACCGGTCGTCAAAAGAGCGAGCGGGAACCAACACCCATTCCACCACGGACTTTGTCTGCACACTGAAAAATATCACTGACTTTCCCCTCGAGCAGTTTACAATATATGTAACAGACTGCCTGGTTTTCCTGTTCGTTTTATAGGAGTGCGCTCCCTACATAAACAACATCATGCAAGGGGGGGGAGAGAAATCTTGCGAAAACCGATCCTTCTAACCTTTCTGTTCATTTTGGTTGTATGCGGCGTTTATTTGATCGTGGACAGAATGACATACACGTCGTTTGCAGACATCGTAGAGGATCAAATACAACCAAATGACGAGGTTACAATCAGAATGGAGAGATATTCGGACGACGCAACCACAAAGATCGTTGATCAGGACAAGGTCAAAAACATACTTGCAGCGCTCTCAACCTTGAGGTTGCAAAAGGTTAACGACTTCACGTCTCGTGGGGCTTATGCCATAAGGTTATATGTGAACGGTTCATATCGGTTTGGCATGGAACTTCTTGAAGATCACAACTACATACGGATCAGTCATGACAAGCGTGTAAATGTTTATAAAATCGTCAACGATGTCGATCCATTGACCGTACTTAAAATGCATCAGCTTGAGTTTCATACACTCGATCAAAAAACAAGTCAGCCATAAGCACGTGCGCCTGTCAGAAGCGTACTTTTGGCTGACTGCAAATGTCGTGGGCACAGCCCGTAAAAGAGTTGTGCTTGTTTATTGGCCCAAAAAAGTTATCTAACGGCGTAATGACTTTCACCTGACATAATGATTTTCCCCCGAAGCCATTTACAATTTTTTGAAACAAAACGTGTTTTCTGCCGTCTCCTATATGTGAGCAGCGAATCGTATTGGCGGTGAATTGGGTGTTTAATAAAATCGCAGTTGTGTCTTGTGCAGCAGTCAGTCTTGTAATCGGCATTTCCGTTTTCACATCTCAAACATTGTTTTCGTCAGATGTGGCACATAGTCAAAGTAATTCTTCAATTGGAAAAGACCAGATAAAGCAATGGATACAAGCGCAAAGCAAAGAGAAGAATCACTACTTTGAGCATCTTGCTTTCCAAGAAGTGAACATCGACCATGACGTTGATGTGGAAATTGCAGCAACCTTGACTGGCGGCACCAACATTGGCTCGTTTTTCATTTTTGACAAACAGAAAAATGAGGAATACAAGCTGATTACCGAACGGAAATGGAAAATTGATAATCTTACGGTACAGGAACCTGTTACGGTGATGCAAGATAAGAAGATATACCAAACTGTCTATCGTTCTGGCGGGACAGGTGCTCATACCGAAACCGTTGTGCTCTGGCATTTGGATGATAACGGGAATTTTGTTGAAGCTTGGGAACATCCGATGAAAGAGATATCTACTTTTCAAGATGAATACTACGCCAAAATAAGCACCTTTCACATCGATGGCGATTATCTCTATGACTTTTCCACCGAATATAAGCGCCCGCTTGACAGCACAATTACACCTCAGTTTAAACACACAACCACAATGTATAAATTTAATGGCACATTGTTTGAGTCTGCTGAATAAAGAAACAATGAAAAAAGCCCAAGAATGCGGAAATACCAACATTCTTGGGTTTATTAAATTCAACTTTTTCTCGGAAATTCGCAGTTTTCGGGGATGGCCACGTGTAATCGCACTCTTTTGTACGTTTTCATAGAGTTGTTAATTTCGAAATTCAAGTTTGCTATGATTCCTGGTTAAGATTTCTAAGCCCACCATATATAAGATATCCAATTATACAACCTGTCATATTCAACATGATATCATCAACATCAAAAAAACCCAACATTGTAACAAATTGAAAAACCTCAATTCCAATTACACTGATGAAACAGATCAACAACGTCTTGGAAACTTTCCGGAACTTTGTAAAAATAGCAGGGATTAAGAACCCTAATGGACAGAACGCAATAATATTCCCCAAAATATTTCTGTAGGCAAAGTGTTCCCTCCGGTGTCATTTTTGCTTTCCATGCTTGCGAGACTTGGAGCGACATTGATCTTTTTCCTGTTTCCTAATACCAAAAACAATAAGGAAAGGTAAACATGGTATCCACCTTTCCTTATTTATTAAATAATCAAATACATTTTGTAAATTATCAGCTAACCCCACCAGTCGCACTGCAATAAAATTCTACAGTTATATTGTGATTTGAAGTAATGCCATTCAGGGTTAATTTTCCCCCAACAGTAATCTCATAAGTACGACCGCCATCGATTAGTCTCGGCACATACCCTGTTTGTGTCCAAGTTCCTTTTGATGCTTTCGAGGTGATAGAATTAATTCCAGCAAACACTTGTCTATTCGCATAAGGATTATATTCTGTTTCAAACGAACCCGTAATGCTTATCGTTACAGCCGTACCGTTAGCATCAATCGTTGCTGATTTCGTTTTTGAAACAGCTTGAACACCAAGGGATGGTCCTTCAGCGGGCACAGATTCAGTTATCGTTACAGTTGGATTTGCCCTCGCAATTGCTAATTTTCGAAATTCATCGGGTTCAACCCAATCTTCCTCAGAAAACTTATGCAAAGGTACAACTTCCAAATTTGCATTAGGATACTCCGCATTTACCTCTTTGACGATTTCAACATATTGCTTGTGATACGCTTCTTTTTGTTTTTGTGTCAATTCTGAAGAATAAGCGGATACCCCTCCGCCTGCCCCAAATACGAGTATTAATGCAAGTAGAGATGATACGAAGTTTGACACCTTACCAAACGATTTCATATTATCCCTCCTTTGTTAACACACTTCCAAATCATAGCGGAAATTGTAATATATTTCAAGTGCTTACAGAAAATTATTTGCATATTTCTATTCATGCACGCTGAAAGGTGTCTGTTGATGCCAGAAAGATATTGCCATTCGACTAGGGATTGCAAAGAATTTTGAGCAAATATGCATTCAAAGGGGTGCTTCCTGGTCCATTGCAGCTTCGTAACTGCTTGACATTCCTTTGAGGACTGTCTGTTTCGCTTCTTTTGCTCGATCTAATACGAATTATTGACATCCTCAATCTCCCAACTCCCCTGGAAATAACAAAAACCCTTGGTTTCCCAAGGGTTTCCTTCATCGTATGGTGGAGCATAGCGGGTTCGAACCGCTGACCTCTACACTGCCAGTGTAGCGCTCTCCCAGCTGAGCTAATGCCCCGTATTTCATTGTTTCCTTTGGAACATCTCGTTCCTTACCACGAGATTGATTATAGCACATGCTGTCTTCAAAGATCAATAGGATTTTAAAAATTTTTTTCACCCTGACGAAACGACCCGCCCTGCACGTGCCCACCAAGCGTAACGGACGGGCCATCTCTTCCGTATATGTACATAGGAACACACTCGGCTGACTGCTGCACGGCATACGCACACCGACCGACAACACTTTGGACTCGCATATTGCGAACAGCACAATCATCCGAAACGCTCAAAAATCCTTGGCAACCGGAGGATACTCATGATACCGACATCATCCATCCCAATCGTACACCCCTGGAAAAAACACCTGCGCATCTGGGCAGCCGTCTGCCTGGCGGCGGCCGCGCTGTGGGCGGGTTACGTTTTGTGGCGGATCGATCAGACGAGCCGCAGCGCTGCACCGCAAAAAGCGGACGTGGCCATCGTGCTGGGAGCGGCCGTGTGGGGAGACCAGCCCAGTCCGGGGCTGCGGGAGCGGCTGGATTTGGCACTGCAGTTATACCGGGAAGGATACGTGCCCACCCTGATCGTCTCGGGCGGACTGGGTGACGGCAAAGGCGTGACAGAGGCTCAGGTCATGCGCAATTACCTGGTGGAGCAGGGCGTGCCGGCCGACCGCATCCTGATGGAATCCGAGGCGACCAACACGTATGAAAACCTGCTGTTCAGCCGGCAGATCATGCAGCAAAACGGCCTGCACAACGCGCTCGTCGTCAGCCACGACTATCACCTCGCCCGGGCGATGGACATGACGCGAGCGCTGGGCATATCCGCCCACCCCGTCGGGACGAAGTCCAACGTGATGTACAGGCCGTATCACTTGGTGCGAGAGGTGCTGGCGTACACCAAATGGCGGCTTACGTATCTGGGGAGTCAGCTTTCGATGCGCTGATTCTTGCGCATGATCAAATACACGTCCACGTAATGGCGGATCCGCTCCATGATGCGGGCCGCCTTTGTTCGTTCAATCCGGTTGCCGTTGGAGATGGAAAGATGCTCCTCCAATTCCTCCAGCGAGTAGTTGGAGGTGAACAGCGTCGGCAGGTGGTTGTTGACACGCTGGTTGAGGATGACGCCCAGCACTTCATCGCGCACCCAGGGGGTGAGGTTTTCGGCGCCGATGTCGTCCAGGATGAGCACGGGCACCTCCTTTAAAAGCTCCAGCTTGCCGGCGTATGACTGATCGGACAGCGAATCCTTCATCTCACGGACAAAATCGGGCACGTACACCATGAGCGAAGCGATGTTGCGCTCCGACAGCTCGCGGGCGATCGCCCCCATGATGTAGCTTTTGCCCACGCCAAACGGCCCGTGCAGATACAGTCCCTTTACCCGTTCGCCGCTGCCGACCGTCTGGCAAAACCGGATGGCCGCTGCTACAGCCGCCCTGTTTGCCTGGTCCAGTTCCAGCCGGTCAAAGCTGGCGGCCATCGTCTCCTCGGAGACGTAGTAGCTGCGCATCAAGCGGCGGCGGCGCATGTCTTCCTCATACGCCTGCTGCTTGTCGCAGGGAGAGATGGCGCTGACGATGGCCCCGTTTCTCACGCTGAGCTGGCTCCGGTGGCCCTTGACCAGGTTGGGGCACTGTTCCAGTCCCGGACAGTGCTCACACCAGTACTGCTCCTTTACCGCCGTGTAGACGCCGGACAGGGCCCGCAGGTAGTCGTCGCGGGACAAGTCTGGGTGTGCCTGTTGAAACGACTGCAAATAGGCGGAGGAGCGAAACATCTTGTCCAACTGCTGCTCCGGCGTCAGCAGGTGGCGCGGCGTCCGCTTGGCCAGTTCCTGCATGAATTGGCTGATCGATTCCATCCCTCATCACACTCCTCTCTGCCGTCTGCGCAGCGATTCCAACATGGTTTTCAACTCGGGATCGTCCTGGATGGACTGACCTTTGACCGTCTCCTGCGGTTCGCGCTCCTGAGAAAGCTGCCATTCCACGGAAGCAGGCAGCTTGTCCTGCAGGATGGGGCGGCCGCTGCGGCGAACAGCGGTGTCTGTTTCCCGCTTCGGCCGCTTCGCCTTTTCCGTGTGCTGCGCCCGCTGGTCGGCGCGCTCCAGGATCTGCCGCACGGCTTCGTCCACGGTCGTGATCCGCTTCGCCTTCCAACTGTCGCGGATCGTCTCCATGTAGGCTTTGGGCAGTTCCATCTGCATGCTCTGCAGCGTGTGAAGCAGCAGCGCATTGGCCACCTCCACGGTCAGCCCGTCGCCAAACACCAGATTTTCCGCCCGTTCCAAAAAGACCCGGCTCACCCGGCCGCCTACCACCCGCTCCAACAGGGACAGGGGCGAGAGCTGCCGGCAGACGCGGGCAAACGCTTCGCTGCCCGGTTCCGGCAGGCGGCCAGGCCCCCACTCGTCATCGCCCGGGGCAGACGTCGCCGGTGTGCGGTGCAGCTTGTCGTCCGTGTAGCGCTGCACCAGCCGCTTGCGCAGGACATCCTTGTCCAGGCTGCCGTCCGGTTTGTACAGGGTCCAGTCGCGCAGTTCCTGCCCCAATCCCCAACTGTCCAGTTGATAAAAGTGGAACAGCTTGTACAAAAACTCCACGCTGTCTCCGGAAAAAACCTTGTCCGGGGAGGCGTTGTCCGGCAGGTAGTGGCGCAGTGAGGAAGCGCTGAGCCGGTGGTGGACCGCTGCTTCAACATCCGACTTCATCGGAGCCGCCGGATAGCGGGTCTCCATCTGCGCGAGAAACTGTTCCCGCTCCGATCCTTTGTGCACTTCCAACTCGGACGGTTTTAACGATTGAAACACTTCGTAAAAATCCTTGGTCACCGTCTCCGCCACCGGGTACTCCTGTTCCAGAGCGGCTCCCAGCGGGTCGGCGTACCGCTGCCGCAGCTGCCGGAAGCGGACGTTTTCGATTTTGTTCAATAACATCACGGACAGCACGTAGTCGGCAAAAAACTCGTTTGGCGTCAGCGGCGGTTTTACCAGGTATTCGTAAAAATAGTCCCGCTGCTGATTCTCCCGCCTGCGAACAGCCAAAAGGCCCAGTGCCTCCAGCCGCTCCCGCGCCGCCAGCAAGCGGTCTAGCGAGAGATCGGTCATCAGCATCAGGCTGCGATGCGTGCTTTCCACCGCCGCTCCGTTCGCCTCCTGCACCTCGTGCACCAGCAGTTGGTAGAGAGAAAACGACTCCACACCGATGATCGGCAGGTAGAGCTGGGTGACGAAGCCCATTTCGGCAAAGCTGAGCGGACGTGCCAGCCGCACCAGATATCGATCTTTCGGCAGTAATTCGTTCCACACGAGACGAGGCATTGATCCTTTTCCTTCCTGACTAGTCTGGTTTCCCTATTATATCATGTCCGGCCGGTGATAGATACGACAGCGGAATGAAGGGGAAAAAAGGCAGCAGGAAAGACGCTCTTGCGCATCGCAAGGGCGTCTACCCGATTGATTATAGGTTTCCCACTCCGCTGCCTTACTCCGCCTGCCCCGTTTTGCGCGCCTGGGACAGCAGTTCTTCCAGTTCCTTCATAAACACGTTGATGTCCTTGAACTGACGGTAAACGGAAGCGAACCGGACATAGGCCACTTCGTCGACGTGGTACAGCCGCTCCATCACTTTTTCCCCGACGTCCTTGCTGGGAATTTCCGACAGGCCGCTGCTGCGCAGTTCCTTTTCGATCTCGTTGACGACATTCTCCAACACTTCCAGCGGCACCGGCCGCTTTTCACAGGCCCGCACCAGGCCGCGAAGCACCTTTTCCCGGCTAAATTCTTCACGGGTGCCGTCTTTTTTAATAATCAACAGCGGCGTCTCCTCTACCACCTCAAACGTGGTAAAGCGGCGTTCACATTTTTCACATTCGCGCCGGCGGCGAATGGATTTGTTATTGTTAAAGGGTCGGGAATCTAGTACCCTGGTCCCATTGTAATCGCAAAACGGACAGCGCATTGCGGAATCAACTCCAATTATGACGGTACTTTCATTCAGTGTCCCTCAATTTCCCGCCGGAAGTCAAGTCAATCCTTGTACCTATTTCACGTCTGAGCCAATTGGAGTAAAATTTAAGTACAAGTTGGAGGGATTCCTATGCGCTTAGTTTCAGTAAGACAAGCCCGCCCGGGGATGAAGGTGGGCCGTACGATCTTTACCGAAGATGGGAAAACGTTACTAGGGGTAGGCGTCACCCTTACGGAACGGCTGATTAATGGGCTGACCCGCGCCGGCATCGACTCGCTGTACGTAGAAGACGAGCGTACGGAAGACATCGTCGTGGAGGAGGTCATCCGGCCGGAAACCCGCCAGACTGCCGTTGAAGCGATTGTCAAAACTGTCAAGCAAATCACCAACTCGAACAAGCTGGCCCGAAAGGTTTCGCTCAACGAAATGGGGCTTCTCTTTCAGCAGGCATGCAATTCCATCTTGGACGACATGATGGGCAATCATCAGCTCTTGCTCCATCTGACCAGTATTTCTACCCATTCTCCCTCGCTCTACCATCACTCGGTCAACGTGGCGGTGCTGGCAGCAGCAGTCGGCATGTCGCTAGGCTACAGCCGCAGCCAACTGATGGATTTGAGCATCGGCGCGATGCTTCACGACATCGGCAAGGTGCAGCTGCCGCCGGAATTGTTGCAAAAGCAGGAGCGCTGGAACGACGAAGAGCAGGAGATCGCCAAGCAGCACACCATGCTGGGATTCAACCTCCTGCGCAAGCAGCATGACATCTCGCTGTTGTCCGCACACGTCTGCCTGCAGCACCACGAGCGGTTGGACGGCAGCGGCTACCCGCAGGGGTTGAAAGGCAAGAACATTCACGAGTACGCGCAGATCGTCGGCATCTGTGACGTCTACGATTCGCTCACGTCTCCACGCCCATGGCGCAAACGGTACATGCCGCAGGACGCGCTGGAATACCTCTTCGGAGCGGGTGGACACCTGTTTGAGCATCATCTGATCAAAGCCTTCAGCAAGCACATCGCCGTCTTCCCGATCGGCAGCAGCGTCGTGCTGAACACCGGCGAGGTGGGCGTCGTCTGCCGGGTCGACCCGGACTACTGCCACCGTCCCACTGTCCGCGTCTTGAAGGACGGCCGCGGCAACGACTTGCGTGTGCCCTACGAACTGGATCTGAAGTCGCAGATCAACCTGTTTATCGTCGGCTTTGAAGACGAAGAATTGTTCTCGCTCGAAGGGCTTGTGCAGCCCAGTGCGAATTGAGTCACATAATAACCCCGCCTGGCTGTGTAGAGTGCACCCCTTAAAGTAGACATTGGAAAAACCCCTTGGGATAACCGATGTTACTTTAAGGGGTGAATTTTTTATGGCTATCAAAGGTCAAAAGTTCAAGCATTATCCTTTGTCGTTGAAAATGGAGGCAATACGATTGCATGTAGAGGAGAAGTGGACATACAGACGTATCACTGAGCATTTAGGAATCCAGGATAAGGATCGAGTAAAAAAATGGATGCGGAAATACAAACAACTTGGGGAGTTCGGTCTTTTGGATCAGCGTGGACGACGTCCAGAGTACATCGATCAAGATCGACATGTGAAAAAATTGAAACGGGAGAACGAAATTCTAAAAAAGTGTTTGGAAATCTGGATGCGGGAGGTGTAAGAAAAAAGTATCGTGTGATGGAGAATGTGGCAGCATTGTACCCGATTACTGTCAAGATCAAAAGAAAGTTCCTCAAAAAAATCAAGCGAAAATTCCCCAGTAAGAGAAAGAGAATACTCAAATGCCTCTTAGGTGGTAATATAGACAAGACTACCCACTTGTGTTGTTCCCATCCC
>NZ_SDLF01000160.1:0-449 GCF_013096935.1 Brevibacillus sp. MCWH
GCGTGAAAGGCGACGCCACGGCGCGAATCTTCTGCCAGCAGCTGGCCGCCGAACTGGTCTCCATCGCCGGTAACTACAAGGTCGCGGAGGACCTGCGACGCAGCCCGCAGTGGGGCAAGGCAGTGCACGTCAGCCTGTCGGGTGACGTGTTGAACATCACCCGCCTTTAACGGATACTGCCGCCACTTTCAGGGACCAGAATTCTTACGTTTTTCATTGGGGTGAATCACCTTGGCCAAAATTCTCGTAGTCACTTCCGGTAAGGGTGGCGTCGGTAAAACCACCACCAGCGCAGCTATCGGCACCGGCCTGGCCTTGCGCGGTTTCAAGACCGTCATCGTCGACTTCGACGTCGGCCTGCGTAACCTCGACCTGATCATGGGCTGCGAACGCCGCGTGGTGTACGACTTCGTCAACGTCGTCAACGGCGAGGCCACCCTCACCCAGGC
>NZ_SDLF01000161.1:0-449 GCF_013096935.1 Brevibacillus sp. MCWH
GCAATAGGATAAGGTGGTGGAAAATAATTTATGATAGGTAAAAAAATATATTATGACATCAACACAGGTGAAGTTTTATTAATAATGCCTGAAATGTGCGGGGAATATAGAGAAACAACATTCGAAGAAGATTACAACACTTATAAAGTTCTTAATGAGCGTTTAATTAATACGATTGGTTGTATACAACTCGAATACGGTCAATACGCTGAAGATTTTTCCCAATGCAATGGCTATCGTGTGAATCCTGAAACAAAACAACTTGAATTTAGTTATCCTGACCCGAATGAGCCTGAAGCGCCGCAAGTTTTCCGTAAACCTCTTACGGAAGAATTAGAGGAAACTAAACAAGCGATTGCGGAATTGACATTATTATTAGCACAAATGCAAATGGGAGGTATGTGAGATGTTTAATGAAAATAGCGGTTTAGTCAAAGTTTGGGTAAGCC
>NZ_SDLF01000162.1:0-446 GCF_013096935.1 Brevibacillus sp. MCWH
AATCGTCGTTGTACTTCTTCTTGTAGCCCTCGACGATATCAGCGCCCTTGTAGCCGTCGTTGTTGACGTTCCAGTAGCCCACGTATTTCACATGATCTGCCCCTGCGGAGCCCATCGCTGTCGGCACGCCCGTGGTCGAGGCGTAGTACGTATAGAAGTTCGCGTTCAGGCCTGCATCCTTACCGGCTTTGATGAGCAGTGCCAGGTCGCTGCCCCAGTTGCCGGTGATGACGGTGTCGGCACCCGACGACTTGATCTTCGAGACGTATGGCGAGAAGTCCTTCACCTGCGCCAGCGGGTGCAGGTCTTCACCCACGATCTCGATGTCTGGACGCTTGCGCTTGAGGTATTCCTTGGCCGCACGCGCGACCTGATGGCCGAACGAATAGTTCTGGTTGATCAGGTAGACCTTCTTGACCTTCGGATCTTTCGCCAGGAAGCTGGTC
>NZ_SDLF01000163.1:0-444 GCF_013096935.1 Brevibacillus sp. MCWH
CAACAAAAGTAACTGACCTTGACAAAGCAGGCGCATGGGCGCGTGAATACATCCAAACATTAGAAGCAAACGGCGTAACGAAAAACACAGAATTCATGCCAAAACAAAGCGTCACACGCGGTCAATTCGCTTCATTCGTCGTTCGTGCGATGGAAGTGAAAAAAGAAGTTTCAGCAGCAGACATCGCAGCTGTAAAACTTGTTGACGAGAAAACGTTAGAAGTAACATTCAACGGTGAATTGAAAGAAGTGAAAAAAGAAGACTTCGCCATCCAAGGCGTTGAAATCGAATCTGTATCAATTAAAGCTGCTGCAGCAGCTGAAGCGAAAACAACAGTTGTTGTGATCAAAACAAAAACAGCATTACAAGAAGGCAAATCTTACAGCGTATCTTACAAAGGTCAAACAACTGACAAAGCGAAAGTTGATGTACCAGTTGTAACGC
>NZ_SDLF01000164.1:0-444 GCF_013096935.1 Brevibacillus sp. MCWH
TGGCAACGGCATCGTACGAAATTGCAGGCGAAAGGATTTATTAAGAGATAGGGGAGGAACAAAAATGGATCATGCGATCGATAGATTAAAAACGTTTTTGGCAGCCGAATTGGAGTGGTTGCGTGAAGAATGGCAAGACGGAAAAGGAGGATACAAAAAACTTTCTGATTGCCCAAGTTACAAAGCATGCAAAGCATATGTTGATGCAATCAATGTTCTTGTGAAGGCTTACTATCATCCAGAGTACGTGGAGCAATATAAATGTCCATCTGTAAAAGAATTAATTTGAGGAGGAGAGAACAATGAGTTTTTGTTTAACAGCAAGCCGTTTAATGAAAGCAAGCGAGGTCAGAAAGCTTTGCGCGGAGTTGCGCAATGATCCAGCAATATTGGTGTTAGAAATGGAGTTAAAAAAGGAATGGTACAAAAGAAAAATGGCCAGTG
>NZ_SDLF01000165.1:0-443 GCF_013096935.1 Brevibacillus sp. MCWH
TTATTACTCGAGAGGAGCAGTTCTGATGGCAGTGGGTGTCTCGCCGGGCGAACTGCGTGAGCTCACCGACGAGGAGCTGGCCGAGCGGTTGCGCGAGTCCAAGGAAGAGTTGTTCAACTTGCGTTTCCAGATGGCGACCGGCCAGCTCAACAATAACCGCCGGCTCCGTACGGTGCGTCAGGAAATCGCGCGCATCTACACCGTGCTGCGCGAACGAGAACTGGGTCTGGCGACTGGGCCCGATGGTAAGGAATCGTGATGGCAGAGGCTAAGACCGGCGCGAAGGCGGCGCCTAGGGTGGCTAAGGCCGCCAAGGCGGCCCCCAAGAAGGCCGCACCCAACGACGCTGAGGCCATAGGTGCGGCCAACGCGGCAAACGTTAAGGGGCCCAAGCACACTCCGCGTACTCCGAAGCCACGCGGCCGCCGCAAGACACGAATCGG
>NZ_SDLF01000166.1:0-443 GCF_013096935.1 Brevibacillus sp. MCWH
TTTTCAATTGTAAGACCTGTGTTAATACGTTGTCCGTCAGGAATTTTCCACTCACGTGTTTCACGCTCACGGTCTAATTCAACTGTTTCTAGGTTGTTTTCGTTAGATAAGTGTCCACCAAAACGAACTTTCTTAATCTTACCACCTGTAGATGCTACAGAAACTGTTCCGTAGTAGAAATCTACTTGACCTGTAATAATATCTTCTACAGGTGCGTCATTTTCACCTTTAGTTTTAATACGGTATGTGAATGCACCGTTTGACGCCATATCAGGTTGGATATGGAGACCGGTAACTTCTTTGTCAACAGTTCCAGTTCCATCAGCATTTGGAACTTCAATAACTACTGCTTCAATATGGAACTCGTAAGCTAAACTGTCACGCGTTTCTAAAGTACCACCTGACAATTGTAAAATGTTTAGATCTTGAACAGGAAGAGTACC
>NZ_SDLF01000167.1:0-442 GCF_013096935.1 Brevibacillus sp. MCWH
GCTGGAACGTGCCCTTCAGGAGAATCCCAAGAATGTGCGCGCCACCATTCAGTTGGGCGATGTGGCGCAAGGGCAGGGCGATGTTGAAGGCGCCATCAAGCGTTGGCGTAGCATCGAACAGCAAAACACTGCGTTCTTGCCCTTGGTGGCTGAACGGCTGATGAAGGCGTACACGCAGCTTGGTCGTGCCGCAGAGGGGCTCGCCTGGTTGCGCTCCAAGATGGACGCACGGCTGGGCCCCGAACTGCTCGATACGGTCTACAAATACGAACTGGACGTGCACGGTATCGACGATGCCGTGGCGCTGATGCGCGACCAGATTCGCCGTCAGCCCTCGTTGATGGCGTTGACGCGGCTGGTGGAAGCCGAGGCGACGCGCGCGTCCGAGGCGGTCGGCCATGAAGCACCTGCGACGGCCGACGTAGCCGAGAGTGCGTTGACG
>NZ_SDLF01000168.1:0-442 GCF_013096935.1 Brevibacillus sp. MCWH
GGGTTTTATTATGTCAGTAAAAGAATTCTTAAAAGAATGGAAACCTAAAAAAGTAAAAGAAATGGACAAAGATGACCGTACATTATTGCTTTATGACAATATTCCATCTATCGTGGAATTTTACATCAAAAAAGGTCATAAAGAACATGAAGATGTAAATAAATTATTCGACCGTATGGAGAATAAAGTGTTCGTGAAAACACTTTTACGAATTCTCAAAACTAACGATGAAACACCAGTTGATTTGGGAATGGCTACAGTAATTGCAGACTTCTTAGAAAAACGTCGTCAAAACTTAGAAGACGAAATTGTTGAAAAGTATGTAGAAGCCATTGACAAAATCCTTAAAAAGCGTATTAAGAAACTTCATAAAAAGCTAGGTATCGACAAAGGAATCTTAAAAGATTTGCTTGTATACGTTGCTGATAAAGACCTTATTAGC
>NZ_SDLF01000169.1:0-441 GCF_013096935.1 Brevibacillus sp. MCWH
GCACGAAGGCGCCGGCGCCCACGCCGAGCGACACGAGCAGGCGCCGAACCTGGCCGGGCCGCCGGGCGTCGTCGCCGAAGCGCGCCGGGAGCTGGCGCAGGACCAGCACGAAGGCGACGATGGTGAGCGTCTCGATCGCGAACTGGGTGAGCGCCAGGTCGGGCGCGCCCTGGGCGACGAAGAAGCCGGCCATCGCGTAGCCCACCGCGCCGAGGATCACGACGGCGCCGAGGCGGCGCCGCACGAGGGCGGTGCCCACCACGGCGGCGACGATGAGGACGGTCAGGACGAGCTGCGCCGGCACCTCGGTGGGATCGGTGAGGCCGGGGAGCGACACGGTGGCGGCGGCGAGGACGGCCGGCCCGCCCACGACCACGACCAGGATGATGGCGATGTAGCGGGGGAGCGAACCGGTCTGCACGCGGGTCGTGGTGACCCGGG
>NZ_SDLF01000016.1:0-80697 GCF_013096935.1 Brevibacillus sp. MCWH
AACGAGACGCGGGCAGGGGACAAACATCTGGGTATTTCGAGGAAGTGAGACTTGTGTCCCCTGTTGATTCCCGCGTCTTCGTTTTTCCGCTGAGCAGGTCGTCAAAGGAGCTCGCTTGGCCCATCCCGCCATGCGATGAACATTGTCTTCCGCTTCGGTTGATGAATAGGCAGGCCTTTCGGCCTGGAGATCATTTTTTGTGGACGCTAACTCAATGAACCGTTTGTCTTCAGTCTGAGCAGCCCCATGGCAGGGGCTGCGTTATGATTGTTCGTTTTCCAAACGTTTCTTTTTCACCCATTCATTCCAGTATTCAACTTCCTCAGCGCCTTCACCTAAAACTTCAATTTCGCCTATACAATATTCACAGATGTAATAGATTTCTCCATCACGGAGAATGGAGCACTTCTTTGGTCTCAAATGCTCGATTTCGCACCAAAAAGAAAGTTTCTTGCAATGTTCGCATCTTATATCATCGTCTTCCATATTACTTTTGTACCTCCTAAGTATTAATCGACCGTACACTTACAGACGTATTCCAAAGAATACATTAACCATAATGATAAAATATGTCAATTATTACGATTTATGGAAAAAGAAAAATCTGTTTATTTTTACTGATACGTGCATACTGACCAAGATGAGTCATGTGAAAAACGAATCCAGGCAGTGATAAACCAGTAATCCGCTTGCTTTCCAGCACGGATGTGAATATGAAATGGAACCGCATGGGGCCGTGTAATTTTGCAGCCTGGCTGGCTTCTGCAAAAATGTGGACGAGAATATATAGAAGGATGCAACGATTGGCGAGGTAATCCGTATATCCTAAGAGAAAGGAGTGTGCCCGATGGAAATACTGCTGTGGATTGTCATCGTGGCGTTGTTTGTCGCAAGCATCGCCGGTATTTTTCTTCCGGTTTTGCCGGATACGATTTTGCTTTGGGCCGGGTTTTTGCTGTACCACTTTGTCCTCGCCGAACCGGGGGCCGGGCTGCCGGCGTCGTTCTGGTGGGGGATGGTGGTGCTGAGTGTGCTGCTGTACGGCGCCGATTTGCTGACCAACATGTACTTCGTGAAGCGGTACGGCGGTTCCAAGTGGTCGTCGATTGCAGCGGCGGTCGGTATCTTTCTCGGGATTTTCCTGTTCCCGCCGTTCGGGATGCTGATCCTGCCGTTTTTGTTTGTGGTGTTGGTGGAGCTGTTCGTATCCAACCAGCCGTTTGAACGGGCGATTAAGGCGGGGGTGGGATCGCTCGTCGGATTTCTCGGCAGCGCAGTCGTCAAGGTCGTCCTGCAAATCGTGATGATCATCTGGTTTTTCATCGCCGCCCTGTAGATCGTGCTCCAAGAGGGCGAGATGCAATTCCTGCACCGGATCGTTCCGGTCTGACAGCGCCATAGAAAAAACAAGCCCGTATCTTTCGACGATGGTCGGAAAAGATACGGGCTATTCGTTTTCCTAGTGAATCAACCGGTACACTCCGATGACTTTTCCCAGAATGGTGACCGAGTCCAGGATGATCGGCTCCATCGTGGAATTCTCCGGCTGCAGGCGGAAGTGGTTTTTCTCCTTGAAGAACCGCTTGACGGTGGCTTCGTCCTCATCGGTCATGGCCACGACAATGTCGCCGTTGTTGGCCACGTTTTGCTGGCGCACGATGACGTAGTCGCCGTCGAGGATGCCTGCCTCGATCATGCTGTCACCCGACACGCGAAGCATGTACACCTTGTCCGAGGTGACAATGTGTTCCGGCAGGGGGAAGTAATCCTCCACGTGTTCCACGGCCGTAATTGGCTGCCCGGCCGTTACCTTCCCGATGACGGGCACGCGCACGACGGATACTTCATAGTCATCCTGATAGCGGTCGCCATCGGTCAACAGCTCAATCGCGCGCGGCTTGGTGGGGTCGCGCCGGATCAATCCTTTCTTTTCCAGACGGGCCAGGTGACCGTGGACGGTGGAGCTGGAGGCCAACCCGACGGCCTCGCCAATTTCACGAACGGACGGCGGATATCCCTTGTCGCGGACTTCCTTGCGAATGAAATCGATAATGGCTTGTTGTCTGCTGGATAGCTTGGACATGGACCACACCCCTGTTTTCTCGAACATGTTTTCTATATTGTACCATGGGATCTTGCGTTCGACAAACGTTAGTTCGATTTCGCTTGACACAAAACACATGTTCGCATTATGATGAAAACAAGAATATAGAACGTATGTTTGCAGGGGGATGGTATCATGCATGCTGTATCCGCACACAACCGTTTCACCAAAAAACAGGAGCGCCATAGCCGCACTGGTGTGAGACGCGGTGGGGCATTGATCTTTTTCGTGGTATTCTCTCTCTTTTTTTACTTCCTGACAGAACTTGTGTTCGCATCGGAGTCGTCGTCGATCGTGCCTGTGAAGGTAGTGACCGTTCAGAAGGGTGACAGCTTGTGGAAAATTGCCGTTGAGCACCAGGACGAAGCCGACATGGAGGTGCGCGAACTGGTGTACGCGATCAAAAAGATGAACCGACTGGACAACTCCGACATATACCCCGGACAGCGCCTGGCTGTTCCCGTCGGAGAGTAGACGGCAGCCAAGACAGCGGGGCAGGCCAGTGTATATCCTTTCGCTTGCGTTGTGCCGCCGATGTGTTATAATAGAGCGGCATTACAGAGAGTAGGGGGAGAGGCTGTGGTAACCGACGCGGAAATCAAACGGATCAACGAGTTGGCCAAGAAATCCCGCGAACAAGGCCTGACCGACGATGAAAAACAGGAGCAGCAGGCACTGCGGCGCAAGTACATCGACGCTGTCAAGGCGTCCCTGCGGGCTAACCTGGAATCGATCCGCTATGTGGAAGATCTTGAGGACAACGGTCCCAAACATTAAGATAACGTGTACTGGCACAAAAAGGCATCCACGCGCTTCGCTTGGATGTCTTTTTCTACGACGAAACGGAGCGAACAGGGAGGAATGCGCATGTCGTGGCTTGCTGTGGCAGTGGGGGGCGCTGTCGGATCAATCGTGCGGTATGGATTGGGCCTGGTGCTGAATCAGCCGGGCTGGCCGGCAGGTACGTGGGGAGCCAATGTTGTCGGCTCGTTTTGCATCGGTCTTTTGTACGCCTGGGGAAAGGAGCGGGGGTTTCTCCCGCCGGAGCTGTACCTGCTTTTTACCACCGGGCTGTTGGGCGGCTTTACGACCTTTTCTACCTTTTCTCTGGAGGTCATCACCTTTTTTGGCGACGGGAACATTGGACGCGGATTGGCGTACGTGCTGCTCAGCGTCGGCATTGGGCTGTTGGCCTGCGGAGCCGGAGTCTGGCTGGGCCGGCATGTGGGCTGACGCCAGCGCGATTGAAGCGAAGGGAGGATGGACGTGACGATTCGGCATCCCGATTACGAACAGGAACAAAAGCGGCTGGATGAAACGGTGTCCGCCATTGAACGGGAGATCGAGATACTGCGCGAGGAAGTAAGGGAAGTGACCGACGACTACGTGAAGCAGGTGGTCGGGTACAAAAAGGCCAAGGAACTGCGGTATCTGGAAGACCAGGGGAAAGACAAACCTTACTTCGGCCGGGTGGACTTTCTCAAGGATGAGACATACGAACTGGACATCGTCTATATCGGCAAGCGCGGCATTGTCCGCAGCGATACGTTTGATGCGCTGGTCGTGGACTGGCGGGCTCCGATTGCCAGCCTGTACTACAGCGGCGAAAGCAAGGACGCCTTCTACCGGACCGACAAGGGCATCGTCCGTGGAGAAGTTCGCCTGAAGCGCAACTTTGCGATTGAGAAGGGAAAGATTACCGGCATCTACGACGGGGCGGTCAAGGAGACGATCCGCCGGGGTATCGGCCATCCCGACGAGTTTCTCGAGGAAGGGTATATCGATGAGTTCCTCGCCGCCAATCTCAACCAGACCAACGACAGTCGGCTGAAGGACATCGTGGCGACCATCCAGTCCGAACAAAACGACATCATTCGGGCGGACAAAGACCGTCCCATCGTCGTCCAGGGGGTGGCCGGGAGCGGGAAGACCACCATCGCGCTGCACCGCCTCTCCTACCTGATCTACAACTACCAGGATACGATGATGTCGAAAAAATTCATGGTGTTTGCGCCGAACCGCCTGTTTCTGAACTACATATCGGACGTGCTTCCGGAACTGGGGGTGGATGACGTCCAGCAGGCCACGTTCTTGGACTGGGCGGCCAAGCTGGCCAAGCCGCTTCTGCCCAAAGGCTGGCGCATCACCGACCCGCAGAAGCTGCTGCGCCTGTTTTTCGAGGAAGGACAGGACCGGCGGGAACGGGAGATGACGCAAAACCGCCTGCGGTTCAAAGGCTCGCTCGCCTGCAAGGCTGCCTTGGATAACTATCTGCGCTATCTGGCGGAGACGGAAATCCCGTTTAAAAAGTTGAGCTTTGTCTACAGCCGGACCCAACAGGTCTTTTCCATCAGCGGAGAGACGATCCGGGAACTGTTTACCGGCCAGTTCGGCCACCTGCCCTACCGAAAGCGCCTCGAGGCGCTGCGCAAGCATCTGAAGCAGGAGATGAACAAGCAGCTGTTTGCCCATTTGCGCGAGATGCGGATTGATTTGGACAAACAGGGTTTGACAAGGTTTGAGCGGATGATGGAACAGATTCTGGAGAAGTACTTGTCGTCCTTCCCGCAGGTGGATGTATTCGCGGCGTACCGGAAGCTGATCACGGATGAGACGCTGCTCAGACGCCTGGCGCCGGATGGCGTGGAGGACAGCGTCATTGCGGACGTCTGTCAATCATCGGAGGCGCTTTTTGCCAACGAGCGGATCGAGCCGGAAGACGTGGCGCCGCTGTTGTACCTGCGCCATCTGGTGGACGGGCTCGAACAGGCGGGGCAGTTCGACCATACGGTGGTGGACGAGGCGCAGGATCTGAGCGCCTTGGAGATTGCCGTGATCGCCCTGGTGACGAAGCGGCAGTCCTTGACCGTGGTGGGCGACATCGCACAGGGCATCCACGGCTACCGGGGCCTGCAGACGTGGGACGAATTGACAGGCGGTGTGTTTGTCCAGCCTCCCGCTGCGTATTACACGCTGGCGCAAAGCTATCGGTCCACGATTGAGATCATGCGCTGTGCCAACGAGGTGCTGCGCAGGATTCGCCTGCCCGAGTCGGTGATGGCCAGGCCGGTGCTGCGGCACGGAGAAAAGCCGAAGATGCTGTCGTATGCGGCTCCGGCCGAAAAATGGGAACAAACGGCACGGCTTGTCCGGGAATTGCAAGAAGAAGGCTTTCAGACCGTCGCCATCGTCACCAAGACAGCCGAAGAGAGCAAACAGGCGCACAAGGCGCTGCGCGGCGCGATCAGCGAACTGGTCCTGCTCGGCTCCAAAGACAGCCGATACCCCGGAGGTGTAACGGTCATGCCGGCGTATCTGACCAAAGGGCTGCAGTTTGACGCAGTGATCCTCTTGGATGTGGAGCGATACACGGACAGCGAGTGGGACGCCAAACTGCTGTACGTGGCGATGACCCGTCCCGTTCACCGGCTGTTGATCCTGCACGAAGCGGGCCGAATCAGCCCGCTGCTGTGCGATGTTCCCGACGAGTTGTTGTCCGTTACATCATAGAAACGCGTTGTTCAATTTTGCTAAACAAAGAAAAGAGCTCTCTGCGCAGGTTGTCGTGCAGAGAGCTTTTTCGTTGGAATCAGTGATCCCCGTGATTGCCTTTGGACGGATTGGTGATGACGTAGCCTTCTTCCGGCAGGTACAGGTAGTCAATTTTTACGCCATCCAGCAGCGGCTCGTTTTTGTTGACGATCACGTCGATCTCCTTGTCGGTGGAGACGACCTCGTCGTCGGCACCGGGCTTGTCCAGCGCCAGGCCGTAATGGGCGTGGTCGCCGTGCTTATGCGTGATGTAGACGCGCAGTTTCAGCTCTTTGTCTTCTTCTTGATCCAGCACAGCTTTCAATTGCTTCGCAGCGTTGCGGGTGATTTTTACCTTCATGCGGGGCAGTCTCCTTACTTGTAAAAGTGTCTTCTTCATCTTACCAACAGAAAAATCGCTGTGCAATGCGCAAAGTGTGAAACGTCAGCAAGACGCGTGTGATCAAGCGCATCGCCCTGACGAAGCAGCGGCGGAAACGTGCAGCCTGTGTCCATCCTGCTGCATATTTTTTTGCCTGAAATCCACGAGCCCTCTTGATTTGCTTTAAAAAACAGGGTATACTATCACTCGTCACGAATACGGATGGGTGTCCGAGTGGCCGAAGGAGCACGATTGGAAATCGTGTAGGCGGTGTTGAGCCGTCTCGTGGGTTCAAATCCCACCCCATCCGCCATTACGCGTACACCATACGTCTTCCGGAAGCGGGAGGCGTTTTTTTGTTTCTTTTTTTGTTCATCAGTGTGTAGACAAAGTCTGTGCCGCATGGGTGATGGGGCCCGCCCGCTCTCTTGACGACCAGCAAGGAAGCGGAAAGCGTCCGCTCCAAAACGCGACGCGGGCGGGCGGCAAACAGCTGGGTAGTTCGGTCTCCACCTTTGATCAATGTGCAGGCCTTGCAGCCTGGGACCGATGGGAAGATCAGTTTCTTCCTTAAATATCGTAAAAAAAGGCATGCCCTGATGGACATGCCTTTTTTCTTTATATATCACTGTAGTTCGGTGCTTGCCTGCGGCGAGGGAGTGCTTACTGTCGTCTGTCGCGGCGTCATCACCGGATAGAGCAGCAGCCCGACTGCGTAGAGAGCCAGTCCGAACAGCAGCGTTTTCATGTCGGCTGTCCCCGTCTTGATGACCCAGAGCGAGAACAGCACAGCCAGCACAGCCACCACACCATCAAAGAGGCGTGCGGCCGGCTGCCGTTCATACGTCTGACCGACAACCACCAGCTTCAGCTGGAAAATGGCAGAAGCCAGATAGGGCAGGAGGATGGCCAGTGTTGCCACCGTGATGACAAAGTGGTACGCTTCGGCAATCGTGCCGGAGATCGTCGAAAAAATGAACAGTTGCGACATGAGATTCGTAACGGTCAGCGAGCGAACCGGACTCCCGCTGGCGTTTACCTTGGCAAACGAAGCGGGGAACATGCCGGCGCGGGCCGCTTGAAACGGCGGCTCTGCTCCGATCAGGAGCCAACCGATTGTGCTGCCGATCAGCGAAATGATGGCCAGCACAGCCATGACGATCCCGCCGGTGCTGCCGATGACTTGGGACAAGGCGTCTACCAGCGGCTTGTCCGACACGCGCAGTTGTTCGAGCGGCAGGACCCCCATCGTCAGGAAGGTGATGCCCATGTACAGGACGAGCGAAATCAGCAGCCCGGCGATCGTGGCCGACCGCACGTCACGTTGGGAACGGGCCCGGCCGGAGAGGACCACGGCCGATTCAATCCCGATGAAGGCCCACAGTGTAGCCACCATCGCCATGTTTATCTGACCGGGCAGATCGTACACTGCACCGTTTTTATCCGTGATCGGGGCATAGAAATCGCCCATGTTGGTTGCATTAAAGGCAAACAGGCAGACGACGATAAACAGCACGAATCCCAATACCTTGGTGGCGGTGGACAGGAAGTTCAGCTTGCCGGCGCCGTTCAGCCCCCTCACCAGCAAGGTGTGGAAGCCCCACAACAGCGCGGTGCAGACGAGAAATGTCGTGAACTTTCCTTTTTCCACCGGAAAGGAAAAGAGCGAGAACAGGACGGTTTTGTCCTGCATAATCGGGAAAAATGCGGACAGATACCCGGCAAACGTGGTGATGACGGCGACATTGCCCGCCCAGTTTGCCACCCAGTACCCCCAAACCATGCTGAAGCCGGCAACCTTTCCGGCGCGCGGATTATCAAACATGGCGCGGGCGTAGCTCTGCGGGCCGGCAGTCAAATCGGGCCGGCGGACGGACAGGTTGCCGAAGACGAGCGCGATCATCAGCACGCCAAACCCGGTCAGCAGCCAGGCGAACAGCACAGCGAGCGGACTGGACGCTTGCACCAACGTGTTGGGCAGCATGAAAATGCCGGAACCGACCATGTTTCCCACCACGAAGGCGGTCAGCAGCCAGAAGCCCCATTTTTGCGAACTCATTGGAATCCCTCCACAGTCATGAAGTCATACCTTGATGTCAGCCCATCCGTAAAGGCGGGGTCCCGGCCGTACAAAACCGGACAAGCGGGAATGTGTGCAATAGAACAGTGACGT
The DNA here is from genome assembly GCF_013096935.1 of Brevibacillus sp. MCWH. Classification (NCBI taxonomy): domain Bacteria; kingdom Bacillati; phylum Bacillota; class Bacilli; order Caryophanales; family Paenibacillaceae; genus Brevibacillus; species Brevibacillus sp. MCWH. Next base: position 8,191 of record NZ_SDLF01000016.1, read on the forward strand.
ACCCGCTTCCGCATAAGGTTTTACCATTTTACTTGTTTAATTATTTAATTGGATAAAGTAAAACGAACGTTAAAAAGTATAGCAATGTTGAAATTGACCGTCAACAAGAAATGTGCGGGAGGAGGGCGTCCGCTTTCGGGGAGTAAATCGCCCGAAGCGAGCAATACTATAGGTAGCCAACAATAGGGAAAAGAAAGAGGGATGACGATGATTTCCCCCAAACAGCGCCAGTTGGTGCAGCGTCAGATGCAGCGGGACGAAAGCAGGATCGTCAACATTGTGTTGAGTGACGCCAGACAGGTGGCGGGTGAAATTGAAAAAGCCACCCATCAGGGTGTATACCTGACGGATGGCAGCTACTACCCGTATGCGGATATTCGGGAAATCAACGGATTGTACTGAGGGAACGCGACGCCGTTTTTACAGCGGCAGGGCGGGAAAAAAGTGGCGCAGACCGTCCGGCAGTTCCTTTTGCCACAGTCCCCAAACGTGGTTACCCGGTTTTTCGCGATACGACACGGCAGCGTGCTTTTCCATGAGCGACTGCCGGGCGGCGCGGTTCCACTCCACAAAATCAAATGTGCCGATATGTGTCTCCACAGCAGTTTCCTCCAGCCCGACCACCATCCAGATGTCCAGCCAGGAGAGAGTGGATTCCTGAGCGATCCGATCCAGAGTCGGCTGGAAAAAAGCGCCGGAGAGAGACAGCACGCGTGTAAACAGATCAGGACGGTCCAGCGCGATGTGCAGGGAGACTGTTCCCCCCAGCGAGTCGCCCGCCAGGACGCGGGATTTTGGATCGCGACGCACCGGATAACGCTCCTCGATGTAGGGGAGCAGTTCGTCTGTAAAGAAGCGTTTGTATCCGTCATGGCGCGAACCGACGGGGGAGTATTCACTCGTCCGTTTGCTTCGTTCCACGGATACGCCGACGATGAGAAACGGCTCCACCCCATCTTCCAGGATCAGTTGATTGGCGATGGTGGCAATCCGGCCCATGGTAAAAAAATCGTTGCCGTCCTGGCAGTAGACGACTGGATATGAGAGCAGTTCGTTGTATCCGGGCGGAAGGTATACCTTGACGGAACGGGGAGTGTCCACGTGAAGGCTGGGCACTTCTTCTTTGACAATTGTACGTTTTACATAGTCGGACATGGCGATCCGCCTCCTAAGTGCAGGAATTTCCGAACTTAGCCTTGAAAAAAACTGATACAGATTTTATAGTAAATGATAACAGCAAGGAAATAAACCCTGTAATATCAATAGTATAACACGTTAAACAGATGATTGTACTGAGATATAACAGGGTGTGCGATCGTGTTTGTAAGCACTTTCAGCACAGGTGAAATTTCCCCAATGTTTTTTAGGCAGTTTTCCCTTTCTGCACGAGCGCGGCTTGGTTGCGCCGGTGTCGGTGAGGGGCTGTCTCGTTTCCACGATACCAGTGACGAGGTGAAAGTGATGAGTGTGAAAACTGCTGTTGAAAAAACAGGCAACAACACCCCGCTGCAAATCCTTGCTCCAGACGGTACAGTTGTTCGTCCTGACCTGATGCCCAAGCTCTCCGATGATGAACTGCGTGAACTGATGCGCAGAATGGTCTTTACCCGTGTGTGGGACCAGCGTGCCATCAGCCTGAACCGTCAAGGCCGTCTCGGCTTCTACGCCCCTGTGGCCGGTCAGGAAGCGTGCATGATCGGATCGGAAGCGGCCCTGTCCAAAGAAGACTTCATCCTGCCGAGCTACCGCGACATCCCGCAAATGGTGTGGCACGGCTTCCCGCTGTACAAGGCGTTCCTGTACTCCCGCGGGCATATTGAAGGCGGCCGCATCCCCGAAGACGTCAATGTGCTGATGCCGCAAATCATCATCGCAGCTCAATGTACCCAAGCTGCCGGCGTTGCCATGGGGTACAAGCTGCGCGGCGAAAAGCGCGTGGCCATCACCTACTTTGGCGACGGTGCCACCTCTCAGGGCGACTTCTACGAAGGCATGAACTTTGCCGGCGTCTACAAACTGCCGGTGATCTTCTTCTCGCAAAACAACGGCTACGCCATCTCCGTTCCGTTTGAGAAACAAACCGCTGCTGAGAATATCGCGGTCAAAGCGGTTGCAGCCGGTATCGCCAGCGCGCGTGTAGACGGCATGGACGTCTTGGCCGTTTACCACGCTGTCCAAGAAGCGAAACAGCGCGGCATCAACGGTGAGGGCGCTACTCTGATCGAGGCGCTTACCTACCGCTATGGTCCGCACACCATGGCCGGCGATGACCCGACCCGTTACCGCACCGGGGAAGAGCAAGGCGAGTGGGAGCAAAAAGACCCGCTGATCCGCTTCCGCAAGTTCCTGGAAAGCAAAGGTCTGTGGAGCGAAAAAGACGAAGAAGCCGTCATTGAAGAAGCGAAACAGGCGGTTGCCGACGCCATCAAGAAAGCGGACGAAACGCCGAAGATGAAAGTGAGCGAACTGATCGACGTCATGTTTGAAACACTGCCGCCGGCGCTGGAAGAGCAGAAGGCAGAATATCTGGCGAAGGAGTCGAAGTAAGCCATGGCACAAATGACTATGATTCAAGCCATCACGGATGCATTGCGCTGTGAACTGAAGCGCGACGAAACCGTTCTCGTCTTCGGGGAAGACGTAGGGAAAAACGGTGGGGTCTTCCGCGCGACAGAAGGTCTGCAAGCTGAGTTCGGTGAACATCGCGTGTTTGACACGCCGCTGGCAGAGTCCGGTATCGGCGGTCTGGCCGTGGGTCTGTCCGTCAACGGCTTCCGTCCGGTTGCGGAAATCCAGTTCTTTGGTTTTGTGTTTGAAACCTTTGACGCGATCGCGTCCCAGGCTTCCCGGATGCGCTACCGTTCCGGCGGGCGCTTCCACAGCCCGATCACGTTCCGCTCCCCGTTTGGCGGCGGCGTGAAAACTCCGGAGCTGCACGCTGACTCGCTGGAAGGCCTGATTCTGCAGACGCCTGGCGTGAAAGTGGTCATCCCGTCCAACCCGTACGATGCAAAAGGGCTGTTGATCTCCGCGATCCGCGACAACGATCCGGTCGTGTTCCTGGAGCACATGAAACTGTACCGCTCCTTCCGTCAGGAGGTGCCGGAGGGCGAGTACACCATCCCGCTGGGCAAGGCCAATGTGGTGAAGGAAGGCAGCGACGTTACCATCATCACCTATGGCGCCATGGTTCATACCAGCCTGAAAGCGGCGGAAGAGATCGAGAAGGCGCGCGGCGCGAAAGTGGAAGTGATCGACCTGCGCACCATCAATCCGATCGACATCGACACGATCGTGGAATCGGTGAAAAAGACCAACCGTGCCATCGTCGTGCAGGAAGCGCAAAAAACTTCCGGCGTAGCTGCCGAAATCATCGCTCAAATCAACGAACGCGCCATCCTGCACCTGGAAGCGCCGGTGCTTCGCGTGGCCGCGCCGGATACGGTATACCCGTTCGCGCAGGCAGAAGACATCTGGCTGCCTGATGTAAAACGCGTCGTGGACGGCCTGACGCAAGTTCTCGACTTTTAACGATTGAACTGCACATGCGGCGGAAAGATCAGCTTTCCGCCTTCTTTAGGCACACCTGTGAGCGATTACGTCGGAGCGTTTATTTTAAGGAGGAGATAACGTGAGTCGTTTTACATTCAGACTCCCGGAGCTTGGCGAGGGCATCCATGAAGGCGAAATCGTCAAATGGCACGTGAAGCCGGGGGATACCGTTGAAGAAGACCAAGTAATCATGGAAGTGCAAAATGACAAGGCGGTCGTGGAAGTACCGTCTCCGGTCAAAGGGAAAGTGCTGGAACTGAAAGTGACCGAGGGCACTGTTTCCGTCGTCGGCGATCCGCTGATCGAATTTGAAGTCGAAGGCGAACTGCCCAACCTGCCGGATCACGGTCATGGAGAAGCTCCGGCTGCGGCCGAGCCTGCAAAAGAAGACAAGATGGAACCGGGCTGCGACATTGGCTCCCAAGTAAGCGCCAACGCCAACCAGCCGATCGACACGCCGATGGCGCAGGCGACTGCAGCAGCAGCACCTGTAGACCGCAAACACGTGCTGGCAACGCCGTCCGTGCGCAAATACGCGCGGGAAAAAGGCGTTCAGCTCGCACTGGTGCCAGGCACCGGCAAATTGGGCCGCATCACGCGCGAAGACGTAGACCGCTTCCTCGCAGGCGGCGCGGCACCCGCACAAGCTCAAGCTGCCCAAGCACAGGCTGAAGCGGCTGCACCTGCAGATCAAGCGCCGACCGGCGTACAGCAAGCGGCTGCTGCACCGACCGTACACTACACTGCACAAGCAGGCGAAGTGGAGGAGCGCGTTCCGCTCAAAGGCATTCGCAAAGCCATCGCCAAAGCAATGGTCAAATCGGCGTACACCGCTCCGCACGTTACCATTTTCGACGAAGTGGATGTCACCGAGCTGGTGGCCATGCGCAAGGAAGCCAAACCGCTGGCAGAGGAGCGCGGTGTAAAACTGACCTATCTGCCGTTCATCGTCAAGGCGGTTGTGGCCGGACTGAAAAAGTTCCCGGAACTGAACGCTTCCATCGACGAAGAAAAACAAGAGATCGTCTACAAAAAGTACTATAACATCGGCATTGCCACTTCCACCGACGACGGTCTGTTGGTGCCGGTTGTCAAAGCGGCAGACCGCAAATCCATCTTTGAAATCGCCGGCGAAATCAGTGAACTGGCGAAGAAATCGCGTGAACGCAAGGCGACGGCAGACGAGCTGAAAGGCTCCACCTTCAGCATCACCAATATTGGTTCCGCTGGCGGCATGTTCTTCACGCCGATCATCAACTACCCGGAAGTTGCCATTCTCGGTGTAGGCCGTATCAGCGAAAAACCGGTAGTGAAAAACGGCGAAATCGTGGTCGGACAAGTGCTGTCCCTGTCGCTCAGCTTTGACCACCGCCTGATTGACGGCGAACCGGCGCAGCGTTTCGTCAACTACGTGAAGCAGCTCCTGGAGAATCCGACGCTGCTCGTCATGGAGGGATAACAACAATGGTAGTAGGGGAATTTACCACAGAAGTTGACGTTCTCGTCATCGGCGCCGGTCCGGGCGGTTATGTGGCGGCCATTCGCGCCGCCCAACTGGGCAAATCCGTCGCCGTGGTGGAGAAAGCAGACCTGGGCGGTGTGTGCCTCAATGTCGGCTGCATTCCGTCCAAAGCAATGATTCACGCCGCTCACACGTATGAGCATGCTCAGCACACGGCGAACATGGGCATTACCATGGAAAACGTAAAAGTGGACTTCGCCAAAGTCCAGGAATGGAAAAACGGCATTGTCAAGCAGTTGACCGGCGGCGTTGCTTCGCTGTTCAAGGGCAACAAGATTCAGGTAATCCCCGGCGAAGCGCTGTTTGTCAACGAAAACGAAGTACGGGTCTTCCACGGTTACGACGTGAACCGCTACCGTTTTAACCACTGCATCATCGCCACGGGGTCCCGTCCGATCGAACTGCCGGCGTTCCCGTTTGGCAAGCGCGTGCTCTCCTCGACGGAAGCCCTGTCCCTGACGGAAATTCCGAAGAGCCTGGTCGTAATCGGCGGCGGCTACATCGGAATTGAGCTGGGTACCGTCTTTGCCAAGTTTGGCACCAAGGTAACCATTTTGGAAGGCTCTGACCAAATCCTGCCGGGATTCGAGCCGGAGATGACCCGCCTGGTAGAACGCAAGCTGAAAAAGCTGGGCGTGGACATCAATGTCAAAGCGCTCGCCCAAGGCATGGAGGAAAAGGAAGACGGCGTGGTCGTCACTGCGGAAGTAAAAGGAGAGCAGAAGCAGTTTGATGCAGAATACGTGCTGGTAACCGTCGGCCGCCGTCCCAACACGGACGAACTGGGCGTACGCGACATTGGCATGAACCTGACCGATCGCGGCTACATTGTGGTGGACAAACAGGGCCGCACCAACATCCCCAACGTCTACGCGATCGGGGACATCGTTGCCGGTCCGGCTCTGGCCCACAAGGCGTCCTACGAGGGCAAAGTAGCGGCGGAAGCAATCGCCGGTCATCCGTCCGAAGTGGACTACAAGGCCATCCCCGCTGTCGTTTTCTCCGATCCGGAGATCGCCAGCGTCGGGATCAGCGAAAGAGAAGCCAAAGAACAGGGCATCGACTACGTGGCGGGCCGCTTCCCGTTTGCCGCGAACGGCCGCGCGCTGTCTGTCAATGCCGGTGAAGGCTTCGTGAAACTGATCGCCGAAAAAGGCACCAACCTGGTGCTGGGCGCCCAGATTGTCGGACCGGAGGCGTCCAACATTATCGCCGAAATTGGTCTGGCCATCGAGATGGGAGCGACGCTGGAAGACATCGAGCTCACCATTCACGCTCACCCGACCCTGGGCGAAGTGACGATGGAAGCTGCGGAACTGGCTCTCGGCCATCCGATTCACGTGCTGAACAAGTAAACGCACAACATGCCCTGCATCAGCAACAGATGCGGGGCTTCCTTTTTTTGATGCGTTCTCGCTGGCATTCTCCTCTTTCCATGCATTATCAATTAATGTAAAATAGTGGTTGACTGAGTCGGTGGGGGTCTGGCAGCATGAAAATTACGCAGAAGAAGATTGATGATCTGCGGCAGCAACTGGAACGCGCAGCCAAAGATGCCGGTTACAATTTTAACGACCCTAAAATTGTGAGGATGAGTCAACAACTGGATCGGTTAATCGTTGCGCACATGCTGCAATACGCAAAACGCCCTTAACAGGGCGTTTTTCATTGTTCAAAACGATAAAGCAGGTGAGCAGTTTCCCCTTTATTGATGAGAGAGGCAGCGGCAGTGTAAAAATGGCTGGGGGAGAGGACCAACTGCTGGACGGGTTGAGCGTCGGGATCACCGTTTTCCCATACGAGCTGTTCCTGTTCGTCGTCATAGCGGAAGCGGGGATCGATTATCCGCAAATAGGACGTGATCTCATCCAGTGACCGCAGCGACAGATGGATGCGTTCCGCTTCCCGTACAAACCGGGGCGCCAACGCCTCCCACTGCGAGGCGAAAAAAAGCTGCCAGTAGGTGGAGAGAAACAGATTGAAGCGCCCTTTAACAAACGCAGGGTCTTCCCTCAGGTCAGCTGCCAGCGGAACATCCTCACAGCGAGTCTCCCATGCGTCCAGCATCGGCCGCAGGTTGTCCACAAACGCTTCTTCGGACAGCGTGAAGAAGTAATTGTATTGATCGTCAACGGCCATCACGCCTCGCGTTTGCACAGGATCAAACGCGTCGGGGATGGCGCGGGTAAACATCGGACGGAAGTATTCCCAGTCTGATTGGATGCGGGCGGCACGAAAGCCGGCCAGTACGTCCGCGGCCCAGTCGGCCAGACGCGGGTCGGGCGTTTCCTGAGCCAGTGCGTGGAGGCTTGCCGCCAACTCGTACAAGGGAGAAACACTGTAGCTGATTTTGTGCGGAAGTGGGCTGTCGCCCGAAAGCGGAATGAGAATCATGATTGGTTGACCTCCATCCAAGGATACTGTATTCATGATAGTTCATCCTTGTGGGACAATTCAATCATTTGATTGTAAAAAACAGGAAGGCTTAGCGGATCAGCCTTCCCTCGTCTTTACCTGGCGCGAGTGATTCGCCTGTTTTACCTTTTTGGAGCCGGGCATCGGCTCGCCGGTCTGTTCCATGGGTTGGTAGGTGTTGTTGTACATTTGATGAGGATTTTCTTCGCGTACGCGATCCTTGTCCATCATCATATCAACTCCTTTTTGTATAGCATGCCGGACAAGCAGGATGACGAACCATAGGAATTGCTGGTATTCTATAAGGAAGCATGTTGCAGACTGCAGACTAGATGACATAACGTTTATTATGTAATCTTATTGGGCTGAACCAAGACTGCCCGTCGGCTGCACGTACCTGTCCAGAGCCGGAAAGGAGAGACGCCCATGCCGTATCTGATTGCCCCGGTCTTTAACTCAACGACGCTCAGACCGGTTCGGATTGAATTGCCTCAGTCGTTTCTGCTGCTGTCGGGAGAGGAAAAACTGTACAAGCTGGCCTCCCGTTTTCTTAAAAATCAAATGGACGAGAGCCGTCTGCTGTTTGACCGCAAAGTAAGGGCGGACAGCCTGTTTTTGTTTGCCGAATACCCTGATTTGAAGGTAAGGCAGGACCAAGCCTGGATCGAAGAAATTGAACAAAAGCTGAACCTGGCGGCATTGGACGGCATCTGCTCCATCCCGTACATCATCACGGCCCAGCCGCCGGTGTTTGGGATCACCTATTTGAAGCGGTCCAATGACGGGAAGAAATTTATCTTCGACGAGCGGACCGAAGAAATTTTTCAGTCCCTCATCTGGGACAAGCCGTCTTTGCCTCAACTGGCCGTTCGCCGCTACGCCCTCTCCCTGGAGAAGAAAAATCTGGAGGATCAACTGCTGGACTTGTGGATTGCGCTGGAATCGCTGTTTGTGCCCGACGGCAAAAAAGGAGAGATCACCTACAAGCTGCGGCTGCGCATGGCCTATTACTTCGGGGATACGTTTGCCGAACGGGAACAGGTGGCCCAGTTTGTCAAGCGCTCCTACAACCACCGCTCGGAGATCGTCCACAGCGGGAAGCTGCTGGGCAAAGCGTTGGAGCACGATGTGCACCGCCTGCGTCAAATGGCTCGCGCGGTTATATTAAACACGGCGATGGAGGGCATTACGCTGCAGGAATTGCGCATACGGCTGGACGAGCTGATCATCGCCGGAGAGAGTTACGCCAGCCGGTACAAGCCCACCTTCTTTGAACGAGTAAACCTGGAGTCGCTAAACAAGCGGAAATCATGAGTGTTTTCCTGGAAATAAATCTAGACGCCAGGCGAATCGAGTGGATGCAAAACAGGCAGCCCGACGCTTCTGTAAGCGGGCTGCCTGTTTTTGATGCGTGAGACTGACCATGCGGCGTGGTGGAATGCGGCGGATGGGGCGTGGGTCAAACCGGACAACGGTTGGTCTTAGTAGACGGCCCATGCATTGGGCAAAAAGCGGCCGCGTTCGTACGGGCAGGATGTCCTGGTGATGGCTTCCCCGTTGTACAGCATCATCGAGCTGGACCCGCCGTCCATGGCCATCGCATTGACGACGCCCCGTGCTGCCAGGATTTCCGCGACGTCGTTCATGCTGGCCCCGATGGAGTGGCCGGGCTGCCGTCCGTCGATGACCAGGAACACGATGGTGCCGTCCGCTTTTTGGCCGACAGCGGTGCGCGGCTGTATCCCCCAGCTTTTGGCGGGCTTGTCCGCAAACAGGTTTTTGCCGTTGACGATGAGCTGCGGCCGGAAACTCATCGCGTCCCGAACGCCCATGTTTACCAACTCCTGGGCGGAGTAATTGCCGGTCACCAGCCTGCCGTCGTAAGTGATGCCCAAGGCTGTTTCCCCGCTCTTGGGGTTGTACCCCTGCAGGATTTTGCCGTCCTTGATCACCACGCCGTACGCTTTGGTTCCCTTGCCGTAGCCGTCCGGGTCGTAAAACCCGCTGGCGTTGACGATCCCGATGGCGTTGTACTTCTTGGCGAACTCGTCGAGAAGATCGCCCCGGTCTTTGCGCGTGGTGACGACCAGATGGACGCGGTTGGGATCGCTGATGTACATCAGCTTGCCTTTGAAATAATAACTGCCGCGCGCTTCGTCGATCTCCTCGATCTCGATCAGCTCCCTTGGCTTTTCCGGCGCGGGGATGTCGACCGGCCGGACGCCCGGCTGCTTCGTGTCCGCCACCGAATTAATGACGACAGGATTGCGAATCTGTCTTTTTAGTTCTTCCAGTTTGTCGTCGGGCAAAAACGTGTACGGTGCCCAGTAGTCGTGCTGCGTTGTCAGCAGCGTGCCGGCTGCCCATTCCCGCAGCTCATCGCCCGTATCCGTGCAAAACAGAAAGAGCGCGCCTCCCAGGGCAAGGGTGGAAAACGTGAACGTGCAGACAGCCGTCAACCGCCAGAACCAGTTCCACCGCCGGCTGCGCCGCTGCCTTCGCTTCCGCGTCAAGGTTCGTGACAAGGTGGTCATGCGTAATCTTCCCTACATTCATATTTATTTTTGTCGTATAAGTTTGACGATCGGACGGGAAAAAAGTTTCAGGGGACAGCGGGAGCGTTGGCGGACAGACTAACTGCAGGAGGTGAGGCGCATGCGCGGTTATGACAAGGAATTTCAACAACAGGTGGAAGAGTACATGAAAAATCCGCCCGGGACGCACAACCAGCACAGCGAGAAAGATCGGCACGACAAAATGGAAAAACGGGAAACCCGTCTCGATTCCAACAACCGTTGAGGGCATCAGGCGGATTTCAGCCGGATGGATCAGGTGGACGTACGGGTTGGATCAAGCGTTGAGGCATCCTGATTGGCGGTTTCGCTTGGCAGTCATTTGTGGTAAGCTTACCCATGATCATGTCTTGCCAGGAGGATTGTTGTGAGTACCACGTTTGCTGATTTCAAGCTGAGCGCACCGCTGTTGGAAGCGCTTGAGGAACGAAACATGAAGCGGCCCACACCCGTGCAGCAGGATGCCATTCCCGTCATTCAGAGCGGCCGAAACGCTCTGGTGGAATCGCCGACGGGAACGGGGAAAACGCTGGCCTATCTGCTGCCGCTGATCGACAAAGTGGAAGCGGACACCAAGGAGCTGCAGGTGCTGGTGCTGGCACCGACGCATGAATTGGTAATGCAGATTGCCAGAGAGGCGGAGCCGCTGCTCGCAAAAAAAGGGGCAACCGTGGTGCCGATCATCGGCGGCGTCGATGTGAAGCGGCAGGTGGAGCGCCTGAAAAAACGGCCGGCGCTGATTGCCGCCACACCGGGACGTCTGCTGGAGCTGATTGAGCAGCGGAAAGTAAAGGTGCACACCGTCAAAGCAGTGGTGGTGGATGAAGCTGACCGTCTTCTGGACGAAGGGTTTTCGCGGCCGGTCCAGGACGTGTTGAAACGGACGATGCGGGACACGCAGCGGCTGTTTTTCTCCGCTACCTTATCAGAACAGGTGGTGCAGCTTGCCTCGGCGCTTGCCGCCGAACCGGTGGTGATCCGATCGGCGGCGCCGGAGAACACGGCGGGTGTGGCGCACATGTACCTGGTCAGCGATCCCCGCAAAAAGGCGGACACGCTGCGTCGGCTGCTGCGTCTCGTCAACGCACGCGCGTCGATCGTGTTTGTCAATCAGATCGACAAGGTGGAGGAGATCACCGCCAAGCTCACATATCACCACCTGCCGTGCCGGTTGCTGCACCGTGACGCCAGCAAGGAGGAGCGGGCCCATACTTTGCAGCAGTTTCGCAACGGTGCGTTTCCCGTCCTGATTACCACGGACGTGGCGGCCCGCGGTCTTGACATTCCGGGCGTGGAATGCATCGTCCATTACGATCCCGCTCCCGATGCGGATACCTACATCCACCGCAGCGGCCGTACCGGCCGGATGGGACGGGCGGGTCTGGTCTTTTCCATTGTCACGCCGCAGGAGTTGTTTATCGTCCGCAAGTTTGCCAAGCAGACCGGTTTGTCCATCGTGGAAAAAGCGATGTCGTACGGTGCGCTGGTCGATCCCTCTGAGCTGCGCAAAAAGAACAGCGGCCGCGTACATAAGAAAGGACGCTTTCGTACAAAGTAGGAAAAGGAATACCTATTGATGCCCACAGGAGGTCTCCATGCGCAAAGATCGATTGGATGAAGAAGCTCTGCTGGTAAACGGCCCTGTTGGCGGCGAGCGCCTCTCCAAAAGCGAGCGGCAAACGCTGCGCCGGGAAGCGGGGGAACTGAAACGGCAGATGGAAACGGCCAAGAAGCAGCCGATTCACGAGTAAGCAAAAAAGAGCAGACGCAATCGGTATTGTTCATCGATTGGACTGCTCTTTTTTCACGTTCAAATACCCATCCAGATCAGCGAGCCACTCCTCGACACTGTCGTATGCCGGGTCGATTTGCAGCAGGCGGCGGATCATCTCCCGGATCTGCGGGGTGAGCGTCAACTCTTCTTCCCAACTGCGCTCCGGCTGGTTCTCATCTGCGCGATACCCGGAGTAGAGCAAAAACAGGAAAAAGTGGCCGAGGGCATACAGGTCGCTTGTCGGCTCCACTTGCCGCTTCAACTGTTTTTCCTCCGGATAGTCACTCAGGTCCTGGGCGATGTAGGTGGGCGGGTCTCCCCGGAATCGGGCCAGTCCAAAGTCGATCAGATGGAGCCTGCCTTCCTGCCAGATCACGTTGGGGATGCGGATGTCGCGATGAATGACGTTTTTTTCGTGCAGATAGGCGACCAGCTCACCCACCTGCCGCATCAAGCGGGCCGCTTCCCACTCACTGAGCGCGGTCCCCTCTTCGAACAGCAGCTCTTCCAGCGTCGGCCCGGCGATGTATGACATCACCAGAAACGAATCGTTCCCGTGCCGAAACGACTCCAGCCAGCGCGGGATCTGCGGGTGGGAGAGGGCGGCCAGCACTCGCTGTTCGTAGTGCTGCATCGCTTCTCCCTTGGGGGAGCGGCGCAGGCTGGGCTTCACCTGTTTGATCACGACAACCCGTCCGGACGGGAGATGGACGGCCCGGTAGGCGATTCCGTAGCTGCCCATGCCCAGCACCTCTTCGATCCGGTAGCTGCCGACCAGCGTGCCGGGCTTGTACGGTCTGTCGCGCACGTTGAGGTTCCACCAGGCGCAAAGCTGTTTCCACATGAAGTGTCCCTCCTGTCTCCATGATACCATTTTCGGAAAAACGCCTGACCGTTTTTTCCGGCTTTGCTATAATCATGTCGTTCAGATATGGGACAGGAGCGAAGAACGGATGAATTTTGTCATCGATTGGCTGACGTTTTTTTTGATCGAACAACCGGAAGGAGAGGGAGGCGCCAAGCACGTTCGGATGAGCCGGTTCTTGTCCGGGGATGAATACCAGAAAAGCGAGCTGCGCCCGTTCTTGGACGGGGAATTTGCCCGGATTGCCAAGCGCAAGGTGGAGCCGAACCCGAAGAGCGAAGCCAGCCCAACCAAGCTGGGCCGCTTTGTGCTGGAGGAGGGACATCCGCTGGAGTCCAACCCCAATTACGCCCTGCTGCAGCGGCTCTTGGCCGCAGAGACGCCGGGGGAGAGCAGGGAACCTTGTCAGGAGCTGGTTCAGTCCTATCTGCGCACATCCCAGGTGAGGGGCGGGGTGCTCCTGGTCGTCCGCACACGGCTGGAAACGCTGGACGACCGGTACGTATTCATACTCAAATGCGACTTTGAACAGAAAACGGCCATCATCACTGATGAACACAGCCTGATCGCCAACGTCAACATGGCGATCAGCGCGAAAAACATGAAGTCGATGATGTACCCGCACATGGTCGAGCAGGGGATGAACGATCCGTATCACGTGAAGATCCATCAATTTTCCCATGCCCGGTACTTTGAAGAATTTATGCGTTTCATTGAATATCCGCAAACGCTGACCCAGCTCGTCTCGGAAGAAGTGCTGTCACTGGCCCGTCAGCACATCGAATACGTCTATCCGGAAGAAACGGAGGAGCGGCTGCGGGCAGAAGAGGAGATCGAGCTGATCGCCGCCAGCCCCAAGCGGGAACTGGCCGAAAAATGGGAACACGACACGGTGATGGAAGCCGCGCAGATCATCACCGAGCGGCAGCCGGAAGCAGAGCTGAAATTCAAGCTGGACCACATGCAGGTGCGGGCACTGTTGGCCGACTACGGGATCAATCTGCACATCGCCAAGACAAACGGCCGGTACGTGGTGCTGCTGGAAGGAGATGCGCTGCAGTTTGAACGGGGCGTATCACCTGTGGAATTTGCCAAGCCCAAAAGCCTGCATGAGGTCATAAGCGAGATTGAGGAACGCAGCCGTTCCTGCTCGGCAGCGCCGCCCGCCGCCGATCCGGACGACCGGCCGCCGTGGGAGTGAGATATGACAAACGAGGGGGAATCATCATGACAAACAATGTGCGCCAGTCACTGAAGCGGCGGGTCGTCGAACTGATCGGCAGGGAACTGCCGGACGAGCTGTTTTGCGAAGCGGAGGAGGACAGCCTCAGCATCATGCGGCGAGCGGACGGCTCGCCAGTCGTGTCCGTGATCCCGTTGGAGCCGCTTTATCGCCGCGTAGAGGACAAGCCGGACGAGCGGCGGACGGCTCTATACGCATTTGTCTCCCGCGTGCTCGCCGCCGTTCGCGGGCAGACGGCTGATCGCACCTTGGCCGGACGGGAAAGTCGGATCTATCCAGTCCTGCGGCATGCCTCGCTGCTCCGGGAGAACGCCGGGCCCTGGGTGTCTCGTCCGCACACGGAGGAGACGGCCATCCTGTACGCCTTGGACCACGGTGAGGGGTATACCCTGATTGAACGGGAGGCGTTGGCGGAAGCGGGCTGGTCGGAGGAGGAGCTGCACCGACATGCGATGGCCAATCTGCAGGGACTGCCCGTTCCCATCAAGACACAGCTGGTGGGACCCAACCGCATTTTTTTTATCAGTCCGCGCGACGGGTATGCCGCCAGCCGCGTGCTGCTCACATCCATGCTGGAGGAGATGGAACGCAGCAAGACAGGGGATGCCCTCGGCGTGGCTGTTCCCCATCAGGACGTGTTGATCGTGGCCGATCTGCACGGTGAGACCGGGGCCACGCTGCTGGCCCGGCTCGCGCAAGATTTCGCGGCCAAAGGGCCCGTGCCAATCTGTCCGCTCCCCTTTTTCTGGGAAAAGGGTGAATTGGTGCCGTTCCTGGTGGTGCAGCATGGCACTCACCCCCGCGTCAGGCGGCAGAAGAACCGTCGAGATTAGGCGGCGGATGCACCGGCAGCCTGCATCAGTTCGATAAACCGGCCCGATTCGTGGATGAGCCAGTAGGGATGGCGTGGACCGCGTATGTACAGTTCAGCCGCAGTCTGCAGCATGCGCTCCACCCTGCGCACGTCGCCCACCCGTCTGGCGCATTCTCCCATGATCATCCAGGGGTACAGGTCGCCGGTCTGAAAGATGTCGTAGTGGGGAAAGGCGGCCGTAATGCGCTCGTACAGGCCGCTGGCTGCATCGGGGGAGGCCAGTCCGTACACGATCGGAAACGCCTGGGAGGTGACGTCCGGGTACCACTTGCGCCAGCCGGGATACTTGCGATCGTACATCGCGTAGGCTGCCCGCGCCGGGCTGTACATCGCCGCAATTCCCCTGCGGCAGGCTTCCGCCCGATACTGCGCTTCCTGCGCCAGCGCGTCGTCACCGATAGCTGCAAACAGGGTGGCCGCATCTTCCAGTCCGACGGCCACTTCGCAATTGTCCATCAAATATTTGACCCGATACGAATGCTTCGCCCAGGTCAACCCGTCTTTTTGCTGCAGCCGCCCCACTGCCTGAAGCATTTTGGCCAACTCATCCCGGCGCTGCCGCAGCCAGTCTGTGTCGCCGGTGAGCCGCAGCCACTCCACAAGCAGACTGAAAAGCGTGGCGTGATAGCTGTCCTCGCTGTCGGCATTGCCGGTGTCCACTTCCCGTTCGCCGTCCAGCCGGTAGTCGTTGATGTAACCGCGTTCGTTGACGTGGTCCAGATACCAATCCACGTACTTTCGCACTGCCTCCCCTTCGCCGAGCCGGACCAGGGAGATCAGCGCCAGGTTGGTGAAGTACGGATTGATCTGGACGCGCCTGGGGGCCAGCCGAAATGCGCCGCTCGACAGTTGGCAGCCCAGCAGATACGCCTTCTGGTTTTCGATCAATGATTTCACGCTTCCGACACCTCCACATCGTGTCATTTCATGGCCGTAATCCTCTCCAACCCTTTCTCGGCGAGCTGCAGCGAGCGCAGATACGCCTCGCTCTCCATCGTCGGCAGATCATCCTCGTCTTCCAGCGCCTCCAGCCATTTCTCGTCACGATACCAGTCCACGCCGTCAGCCGGGGCGTGTTCCACATCCGGCCAGACAGCGCTCAGCACTGGGCTGTACAGCTTGGGACAGCCCGGCCGCAGCGCAGTGCCGTCGATGCGCGGCACGTAGACGGGGGCCGCTATTTCGTCGTGAGGTTTGGGAGAAAACAGGTGGGGCCAGTAATCGGCACGCGATCCCGTATGCGGAATGCGCTCCGCCCACCTGACAATCGCCTCGTGCCGTTGGTCATCGGCGTAGAGGAGCCGGTACAGCGTCTTGCCTGTGGATATGCGCTGCCGGACAGCGGGAAAACGGTTTGTCGCGATGCCGACGATGCTCAGCCGCCGGTCGGCGGGATGGGCCTTGTAGGGAAACAACACCTGGTTGAGCGAAAGCACGGACTGCACCTGATCCGTGAGGTTGGCCAAGACCTGCTCTCGGATGAACGGTTTGCGCACCACGCGCTGCTCAATGTACTGCTGTTCGTTGACGATCAGGGCGCGGGTGAGCCGCACGCTGTCCTTCTTTTCCAGAAACTCGCGCCACACTGGCTGCATGAAGCGGGAGACACCGAGGTGGGGCAGGAGGTGTGTCAGATCGGTTCCTGTCCGCTTCATCTCCGCATAGAGCAGCAGTTGGGCGTAGGCGTCGTGAAAAATCAGCCAGTTGTTTCGCTCCAAAAACCAGAAAAACGCCCGGATGTCCTGCTCGTCGATCAGGCGGGGGAGCCATTCGCCGCACAGATCGGTCATGCTCCAGCCGCTGTTGCGGGAGACCAGGTGGGCAAGCAGGGCCCAGTGCACTTCCGGGTGCTCGCGATAGAATGCGAGGTAGGCGGCCGTGCGGCTCACATTGTTGCGGTTGGCTGCCGCTGTCCGCCGACGAATCTCAGCGACCAGCGACATGTCGTGCGTGATGAAGGAAGACATGATGTTGCGCTCCTTGTGCAGTGGTTTTTCAGCAGGTGATACGCCAAGCGGCCCATTGGAGAACAGGGCTTTGGACGTGTCGGTGAAAAGTCATCCAACGGCTTGGGGCGTGAAAAAAGCAGGTCTCTGGCGACCCGCTCCTTCCGTCATCCAATCATTTCCAGAACGAGAAGCCTCATCTGCAGCCTCTCCCAGGCTTCTTCCCACGAGTTTCCGCAAATGACGACCAGTTCCGATTGGTATTCCGCTTCTGCGATGAAGATGCCGTCTCGTTCGTATATGCGCATGTGCAATCGTCCTTTCCTTGCTGCCTTTCAACTATTCTATGCTATGATGGGAAGGAAGATGCATCCAAAACGGACAAGACGGAAGAAATGGAGGACCATGCATGCGTGTAACTTTGACGGATGCAGCCCGTTCTGTTCTCACAGCGCTGGCCAACGAACGAAAGCAGGCGCTGCGAATCAACGGAGAACTGACAGGGGGCTGCGGCATGACGGTGGAATACAGCCTGTGTTGGGACGAACCGCTGAGCGGCGATCGGGTGCTGGAGGTAGAGGGGATGACCCTGTTGGTGGACAAGGAGACCGAGACCTATGTCGGAGCGGAGGAGTTGGTCATCGATTACCGTGAGCAACAGGGCTTTCGGCTGGTGACGCCGCAGGAGATTCTCGCCTACGGCCTGAAGGTCAAGGAGCGGTGGGGCTGACACCGCCGCTCACTTTGGGAGAAATTGCAGGAGAAAGGCGAGCATGCCGGCCGCGATGAGCGGTCCGACCGGGACGCCGCGGAAAAAGGTGACACCAATGATCGTGCCGAGCAAAATGCCGGTGACGACCAGCGGATTTTGCGTCATCAAGCTGGCCCCCTTCCCGCCCAGATAGGCGACAAAAATGCCGATCAGGACGGCGAGAACGGACTGCCAGTGAGTAAAGATGGAAAGAATCGTATCAGGGCGGATCTTGCCGCTCGCCAGAGGCGAAAGCACCCCGATCGTTAACACGACAATGCCAATCTGCAGGCCGTACTGTTCCAGAAAAGGGAACATTCGCTCCAGGTGGAGCAGGCGGATGAGCAGCAAAATCGCCACCGCAATGGAGACGGCCGGATTGTTGCCGACAATGCCCAGCGCCAGAAGCGCGAGCAGAACAAGATTGATGACATCCATAGTTGACGAAACTCGCTTTCTTTATTTTGCCCCTATTATATCCAATGCGGGGCAGTGTGTGGACAATATTTGACAGTCAAGCACCGCACCCGGGCCGTCCATGGAAGGAACGGGCGGCGCTTCTGAAACGGTGTGCAATGAAACAGCCGGCTGCAGCGAAGCGCCGGCTGTGTGGCGTCAGCGTCAATCACAGGGACAACGGCCGCAACCTTCCCCAGCTGCTGTCGCCTACACCCACGGCTCCAGCATGCCGACGGGATAGCCGACAGGCTCCGGTGAAGCGGGAAATTTGCCCCAGGCAAACACGCCGTTAAAGTATTCGATCGTAAACGGTTCGTCGTGGCCGTAGACTCGATAGCTACCGCCGACGCGAAACTCTGCGGTTCCGATGTAATACGATTTGGCCAGGAAAAATTTTTGCTGCAGGACGGCGTACTGTGACTCGTCACCGGCCTGCTTCTTTTCTTCTGCCGCGAGGCGCAGCCGTTCCATCTCTTCCTGCAGTTCGGCAAGGGTCATTTGACTGTACAAGCGCACGGTGCCCCCCTCCTTTCATCCCTATCATTGTAACAGGAAACAGGGGTTTCGGCCATGGAGCAAAGGCGGCGGATAAAAAAATGGCACTCCCAATGCAGGAGTGCCCAAGGGTAGGGGGCGATTGAGAAAAAAACCGATGGGCGCGGCGGACGCCGTTGGCAATCAGGCCAAACGTCACCGCCAGCAACAAGGTGCGTCACAGTAATCATGACGAGTTGGGGTCACAATTGATACTTGCATGACGACAAAAGCATCGGTGCTTTTCTCAATGATTGAAAAAGTGCGTACTGGTACAGATTAGCAAATAATTGTAAACAAACGGTAAAATAAAAATAAAGTTATGTTAAATGTGATCTAATAACGTGCATGCCTGCGGTCAGCGCGCAAACACGTGGTTGGCGATTCGCACCGTCAGCGGTCTCGTCCGAATCCAATCGGACGTCGCCGTTTTCGGATTGTAGAAGTAGAGGGACCCGCGAGATGGATCCTTGCCGTTAACGGCGTCCCGGACGGCCTTGCGCGCCGTATCGTTCGTCTTATACGTTAGATGGCCGTCATTTACAGGTGAAAAGGCGTTGGGTTGATAGATGACCTCTCGCACCGTGTTGGGAAATTGGGGCGATTTTACACGATTCAATACGACCGCCGCGATGGCCACTTGGCCTTCGTAGGGTTCGCCCCGGCCTTCCGCGTAAACGAGTCGGGCCAGCAGTTCCATTTCACGTTCGGTCAGCCGAACACGCGCTCTTGTGGCCGTGCGCCGCTCGTCACGACTCGCCCGGACCGCTGGGCGCCGCTCCTGTTGTCGGGGTTCAAGAGTTTTGGGGACGTCCGTCGCCAGTGCCATAGGTCCATGTGGCCGAGGCTCGTTCTGGGCGGGCGCGGTTTTTTTCGCCTGGGGTGCCGTTGCGCTGGTCGGCGTCACCAGCAGGCACACCAAGAGCAGCAAAATGCTGCCGGAAAAGAAGAAAAAGCGCGTTCGCGCCTCTCGTTTCATCACGAAGACATCACACTCCTTTTCGCTCTTAGCTTGCGGTCGCGTAAAGCGAATCGGGTCATTTGCAAGTCTATCGGTGAAACAACTGTGGTTCAAGAGGGAATGGATTCCATGCCCCCCAAAACAGCTCAGCCGGACCGCCGCGCGCATTGGGTGAACACGAGCGGACGGAACCGGAAAAGTCGGGCTGCGTCAAAAGCAAACGGCGCCGATCTAGAGACTGGCGCCGTTTGCTCCGCTTATTTTTCCTGAATGGTAATCGTTTTGATTTTGATCGGATCGGCAGGCATGCTCGCTTCGCCCGTAAGCGGGTTGTTTTTCACCTTGACGGATTCAATTTTTTTCACGACGTCCATGCCGCTGATTACCTTGCCGAAGATGGTGTAGTACGGGGTGTGCTTCAGGTTTTTCACATCATCGCCGGAGCCGATGAAGAACTGGCTGCCGTTGGTGTTGGCACCAGCGTTGGCCATGGCGACGACGCCCGGTTCGTAGACGTGGCCGTTGTTCAGCTCGTCTTCGAAATTGTAGCCCGGACCGCCGGTTCCGTTGCCCAGCGGATCGCCTGTCTGGATCATGAAATCCTTGATCACGCGGTGGAACGTCAAACCGTCATAAAACTTGTCCTTTGCCAAAAAGACGAAATTATTTACCGTTATGGGCGCGTCTTTGGCAAACAGTTCCACCGTGATGTCGCCCATCGTCGTGGAGATAACCGCCTGGTATTTTTTGTTTTTGTCAATTTGCATGGCCGGAGGTGTGGCGTACTTTTTCTCGCCCGTCGGCCCCGGCGGCTGTGCCGGTTCCTTGGAATTTTCCTTGACAGGCGGCTTCGGTTGAGGGGGCGCCGTTTCGCTGCTTCCGCCGGAACATCCCGCAATCAATGCGGCTGCTGTCAGACATGCGAGTAGGGTGGTAAACAGTCGTTTCATCTTGTGCACCTTCCTTTCCTGCTTGTCCTGATATGGGGACGCAGAGGATTATAGCACAAACATGCAAGAGAACGCCAATAGGGTGGTCGGAATGGCCGGCGCGTGATAGAATGTTAGAAAAGTTGACGCTGGAGGGATTTCTGGTGGGCGAGCGCTTCGAGACGAAAACAGTACATATCGGCCACAAGCCGCTTCAACAGGTGGCCAGCAAGTCTACCCCCATTTATCAAACGTCCGTGTTTGCCTTTTCTGGGCTGGAGGATGTAGAGCGATACTACGCAGGAGAAGGAGAGTACCTGTACACCCGCAACGGCAACCCGAACCAAACGGAACTGGCATTGGCTGTTGCCCGGTTGGAACAGGCGGAGGCAGGCGTCAGTGCCGCGTCCGGGATGGGCGCAATCATGGCCGGCCTGCTCGCCGTACTGGGACCGGGCGACCACGTACTCGCCTCCCATGAACTGTACGGCGGAACCTATGCGCTGCTGCACAAGGAACTGTCCCGGTTCGGGATCGAACTGGAGTGCATTGACCTGAGCCGAAAGGAATCGCTGGCGGCCCATGTCCGGCCGCAGACCAAGCTCCTTTTCACCGAGACGATTACCAACCCGCTGCTGTCGGTGCCGGATCTGCCATATTGGATACGCGAAGCAAAACAGTACGGACTCGCCGTCATGGTGGACAACACGTTTGCCACTCCGTATCTGGTCCGGCCGATTCAACTGGGAGCCGATCTGGTGGTGCACAGCGCGACGAAGTACATCGGCGGCCACAGCGACGTCACGGCGGGCGTTCTGGTCGGCCGGCAGGATCTGGTGGAAAGGGCCGCGGAGATCGTGGTCAACTACGGCGCGTCCCTCAGCCCGTTTGAAGCGTGGCTGACCGCCCGCGGGCTGAAGACGTTGGCGCTGCGCATGGAGCGGCAGTGCGACAACGCGAGTGCAGTGGCGCAGTTTTTACGGAACCATCCGGCGGTCAAGCACACCTATTATCCGGACCCGGCTTCCACTTCGTTTTTTCACACCGATAAGCAAGGGGCGATGATCTCGTTCTGCCTGGCGGACGAAGAAAAGGTGTACGACTTCTTCCGCTCCCTCGACTGGATCAAGCTGGCCCCGTCTCTGGCGGGTGTGGAGACAAGCGTGTCTCATCCCGTCACCACCTCCCACCGCGCATTGTCGGAAGAGCAGCGGCGGGAAGCCGGCATCACCCAGGGGCTGATTCGCCTTTCGGTCGGCATAGAGGCGGTAGAGGACATCATCGCCGAACTGGACCGGGCACTCTAGGTCCTGAGACGGCAGCTTTGCATCACCTCAAAAAATTTTCTGCCAGCCTTGTGACTTTTTTCCGCCTCCATACGTAATACTCATTTGGATAATAAAGCATCTGTATGAGGTCCGTTCACGGGACGGCCGCATTCGCGGATGCTTTTTCCTCGTCCGCAAGCGCTGACCGGAAAGGGGTGCTTGCTTTTGCGTTTGAAACGAGAAGACCTGACCGCGTCGGAGTGTGCCCGCGTCGTTGGAACACGGCGATCGGGCTTCCGGCCGATACGGCGGGGTGGAGGAAATCACGATGGCAATGGCGATGAAGCGTTCGACGCGCCCGTCGTCAGACTCTTCGGCCGAGTATTACGAGTCCCGCGATTTTACCGAGTTGTACGACGAGTACTTTGACCGCGTCAACCGCTATTTGCGCTGCCGCGTGCAAAATCCGTGGGATGCCGACGACTTGACGACGACAGTGTTTTTAAAAGCGCTTGAAAAATTTGATCAATACAGCAGAACAAGTCCGTTTGCTTCCTGGATATTTCGCATCGCTCACAATACGTACGTCGATTTCATGCGAAAAAACCGGGAGTTTCCAGTCGATCAGGACGACCTGCTCGGCGGTGAACCGGACGATACATGGCAGCCGGAACGGCAGGCGCTGACCAACGAAGAGATTCGCCTGCTGCGCGACCGGTTGGACAAGTTGACGCAGGATCAGCGTGACGTCCTGACCCTGCGTTATTTTGCCGATCTGAAAATCAGCCAGGTGGCGGAAGTGCTGGGCAAAACGGAATCGAGCGTAAAGATGATCTCCTATCGCGCTTTGCATCAGCTACAGAAGATGTACGAAAGGGGAGAGGGCGAATGAGAGACGAGAAGCACATCCCCACCGACTGGTCAGAAGATCATTCCGTCGCCCAACTGCTGGCCCATCTGCAAAAGCTTCGCCGGTCCGTGCCGGTGAACTACCAGCTGAAAGCGGAGTTGAAAAAACAGCTGTTGCAGCGGATCAAGGAACTGGACAAGGAGCGGCAGCAAAGCCTGGTGGGGTCCCGGCCAAACAGGTTCCGCCTGGTCTGGAGCCTGGCAGGCGGGGTGGTCCTGCTCGTGCTGGCTGTCTGGTACGGCTTCTGGCCGCATGGTGTGCTGTCGGTTCGGCAGCCGTCGCTGCTCGCCATGGAAGCGGTGATCGATCAGGAGCGGGTCGATCTGAATGCCGACGGTACGCGGATCGCGTACGTGACGGGCGGTTCAACCATCCGCACGTATGCGCTGCATGAGCCGGATAAAAAAGTGGACCTGTCACTGCCGGTCGATCACGGCGATTTCACGTCCCTGTCCTGGAGCAATCGGGCCGACCAGTTGGCCGTGGTGGAGCAGCAGGGAGAGACGTCCCGGCTCTGGATCGTGGACGTGCCCGACGACAAGCAGTCGGGCAGCAGCCGTTTGATCAAGGAGGAAGAGGGGGCTGCGTTTCGTTCTCCCAATTGGTCGCCGGCCGACGACAGCATTGTCTATACGCGCACGAGCGACGGCGTGGAGGAGATATGGGTAAGCAGCATCGTTTCCATGCGGGATTGGAAGGTGGCAGAAGGCAGTCAACCGGAGTGGTCGCCCGACGGACGCCTGCTTGCCTTTACAAAACAGGGCAGCGTGTTCGTGATGGAAATGCGCTCCGGTCGGACTACGCTCGTCGGTCGAGGCGGCTGGCCGTCCTGGAACAGTGAGTCCAGCCTGACGTTCACCACTCCGGAAGGCACCCTCGCGGAAGCGGAAGTAAACGAACAGCCGCCTGTGCTAAAAGAGGTGCCGATCCGATCATGGAAGGGCGGACGTCTGGTGCGGGCTCACTGGGCGGCTGACCGCGAGCACTTGCTGCTGCTCCAGGCTGGCGACGAGACAGAGAACACATTGGTCGTCTCACTGGCGTCACGATAACGAGCGGAGGAGAACGAGATGAACAGGAGTTGGCTGCTCGTCTTCGCGGTCGTGTGGTTGAGTTTCGCCGCTCAGCCGGCTGCCGCCGAAGGCAGCGTTGAGATGAAAGTACACATGCCGTTCAACGGAGTGTTCAAATACGATGCCTGGGTACGACTGGAAGTGACCGTGCACTCGCAGGAACAGCCGTTTTCCGGTTTGGTCGAGCTGTCCAATGCAAGAAAACCGAGAAAAACCGGGTATGGCGTGCTTCGGCAGCCGGTAAAGCTGACGGCAGGCGAAAGCAAGACGATCGCCTTTGACATGCCGGCGCAATTGTTTCTGGAAGAATGGCGGCTCTGGCTGACCCAGGGTGACAAGGTGGTCGCGTCGGAAAAGCTGCGGATGCGTTTTCCCAATGAGGGACGCATCATTGGCGTGCTGGATTCCGGCAGCGGCGCTTTTCATGTATTGACGCTGACACAGCGGCAGATGGACGGCGGCCACGTCCTCGTGCAAAACCTGACCGCCGAGATGCTGCCGGACGAGCCATGGCTGTACCGCAACCTGGATATTCTCGCGCTGAGTGGAGAACAGGTGAAGCAGCTGCGCGATGAACAGGTAAGGGCGATTACAGAGTGGATCAAGAGCGGCGGCGTCGTCATTTTGTCCGCCGGACCCGGTCAGGAGGAAGCAGTCCGGCGGTTTGCCGATGTTTTGCCGATCGAGCCGAAAAGCGGACGCGTCGATCTGAAACAGGCGCTCTCTGCCTATATGCCGGCGAAAAATCTGCCTGACGGAAGCATTCCCGTTTTCAACAGCACGCTGCCGCTGTTCGTTGCCCAAGAGGCGGGCCACGGCCGGCTGCTGTTTGTCAATTATGACGTGACGACAGAGCCGCTTGCGTCCTGGCAGCACGGTGACGAGTTGTGGCAAAACGTCCTGATCCGTCATGGTGTGCAGGATGTGCTCGAACAGGGACGGCGCATCAACCAGTTCAATCGCCACTTGCTCGAGCTGAGCCGCTACATTCCCGACGTGCAACCGCCTCATCCCGTCTGGATCGCCGTGCTGTGGGTCGTGTACGTAGGGGCGGTGGCCCCCGGCACTTATTTGCTGTTGAAACGGTTGAACCGGCGGCAGTGGGCGTGGGGCGTCATTCCGGGAATGGCTGTGCTCTTGATGGTCGGGGTCATTTTCATCGGCAAGCCGATGGTCGTCCGGGAAAACAGCAGTTACTCCGTCAATCGGGTGCGGATTCTCGATGAGCAGCTGGCTGAGGTGGAGTCCGCGTCCACGTTTCTTTCGGTCAGCAAAGATCGTTTCAGGACGGAGGTCCAGCCGGGGATTGTTGCCCTGCCGCTTTCCTACAACCGATATAATTTCCAACCGGACGGGTTGATGTCGGAAAAGCAGGCGGACACGACATACGTCCTGGAGTTTCAGAAAGTGCCGTATCTGACGCCGCGGCAGGTGGTCGGATTCGGACTGATGCGCGATGCAGGCGAGTTTGCGGCCAGTCTTTACGTGCGAAAAGACAGGCTGCGCGGGACGGTGACCAACAACACGGCATTTCCGCTGGAGACGGCCTACGTGGAGGTGGGACCGCAGCGGATTCCGCTCGGCAGCATGCGGCCGGGAGAAACGAAGCGGGTCGACGCCAAACTGGAGCCGCTCTACCTGCCCAGCCGAAGTGATTACGAGAATACGAGTCCCTCTGTGGAAGAGCGTATCCACTGGATGAAGGACGACGTGCTGTCAGTCGAGGGCGGTGATTCTGTGCGAATTCTCGGCGTCAACAGCCAGCCCATCCCGCTCATCACCTTTCAGGAAGAGCATCGTTCCCACTACTGGAACGTGATCAGCCAAACGGTGCGGCTTCAACCGGATAAGCGCGGCGTGATCACGTATCCGTACGGTCTGCTGGACGTGAGCATACAAGAGTCGACCGGAGAATTGGAGCCGAAATCGCCTTATCTGTGGGATGTGGCAAAAGGCAGCGTCACGTTTTCGCTGAAGCTGGGTCAGGCGAGACACCACGCGGAGCGGCTCATCGTGCCGCTCGACCACAGTTCGTTCCGCCCGTTTCAGAAAGCGATTTTCCACCAAAAGAGCGGACAGTGGAAGCCGCTGCCAAGAGACAAGCGATTGGTCCTCGAGGCGGACTTGAGCGAGTACCTGACGCCCGACGGCACTGTCCTGCTTCGCTTCTCCCACCCGGGTGCAAAGCGTCTTTCGCTGCCGATCCCGTTCTTCCAGGTAGAGGGGAGGGAACCTGTCCGCCATGATTGAAACGATCCATCTGAGCAAGCGATACGGCAGCCTGCGGGCGCTTAGCGACCTCAATCTGCGGATTGAGCAGGGAAAGGTGTTCGGCTTCATCGGTCCCAATGGCGCGGGGAAGACGACCACCATGCAGATTTTGTCCACGTTGCTGGAGCCGAGTGAGGGACAGGCGTTTGTCTGCGGCTACGACGTGATGAAGGAGCCTGCGGACGTTCGGCAGTCGATTGGGTACATGCCTGATTTTTTCGGCGTTTATGACAACCTGACGGTGCGAGAGTACCTGGACTTTTACGCCGGGGCCTACAAGATTCCGGCGAACAAACGGAATGCCCTGATCGCCGATCTGCTGGAATTGGTCAACCTGTCCAACAAAGTGGACGCCTACGTCGATTCGCTCTCCCGGGGCATGCAGCAGCGTCTGGGACTGGCGCGGTGCCTGGTCCACGATCCCGCGGTGCTGATTCTGGACGAGCCCGCTTCCGGACTTGACCCGCGCGCCCGCATTGAGCTCAGGGAAATCCTGAAACAGCTTCGCGCGATGGGCAAGACGATCCTGATCAGCTCCCACATTCTGCCAGAGTTGGCGGAGCTGTGCGACGAGATCGGCGTGATCGAGCAGGGCAGGCTGATCGCCTGCGGAGCGCTGGATGACGTGAGCGTCCGAGCCCGCGGCATTACGCTCATGCTGGTGCGGACGCTGACCAATCGCCATCAGGCGGGACACGTTCTGTCACAGTGTCCCCTGGTAAAGGATCTGGAGGAACAGGAAGACGGGTTTCGCTTTCGGTTTGTCGGAGGCGAAGCGGAAAAAGCCCAATTGCTGCAAGAATTGGTGAACGCGGGTGCGACTGTCACGTACTTTGGCGAGTCCAGCGAAAACCTGGAAGCCGTCTTTTTGGCCATCACGGAAGGAGTGGGAGGCTGATGCGGGATTTTCTGTCCAATCCGATCCTCGTCAAGGAACTGCGGGAACGGTTCCGCACAAAGCGGACCGTGTGGATTCTCACGCTGTTTCTGCTGATCATGGGAGGCATTCCGCTTGGGCTGCTGCTGATCAGCCCGTCCAGTGCGGGAACGCTGGGAGAAAACGGGGAACTGTTCCTCATCTCGGCAGCGATCCATTACGCCATGATCTGCTTTGTCGTTCCGGCGCTGACAGCGGGCGCCATCAGCGGCGAGAGGGAACGTCAGACGCTCAACATTTTGCTCACTACCCAGCTGTCGCCCCGCACGATCGTCTGGAGCAAGCTGGTCACGTCGCTCGCCTTTACCAGCCTGCTTCTGACCGCGTCCATGCCCCTGTACAGCCTGGTCATGCTGTACGGCAACGTGTCGCCGGAACAGGTGGTGAAGCTGGTCCTGTTCTTCGCCGTCAACATCCTTTTTCTGGGATCGCTTGGCTTGTTCTGTTCCACCTGGATCAAGCGAACCGCCGTCAGCACGATTACCGCGTACGGCATCGCGTTTTGCTTTGTCGTCGGAACCGGCCTGCTGTTTTTCTTCCTCGGCGAAATTTTGCAGCAGATCGATCCGGAACGGTATTCCCAGGCAGTGGTGTGGAGTCTTCCGGAACTGCAAATTCTGGCTGGAATCAACCCGGTGATCGTGCTCTTCGCCATCCTCGACGATTCGCTGATGCCGTCGGTGGAGTTTGCCTTTACCCCCTGGCTGTTTTTTGCCTGCTGTTACCTGGCGCTGAGCGTGCTGTTCATGCTGTGGAGCGGATATCTGCTGAAACCGGTGCGGCGCAGGTGGTGGAGTTGGAAGAAGCGCCCGGTTCGTGTACAATAGGAAGGGTATAAGGGGGGAACGTCGTGAGCGACCAGCAAGTCCAGATTCTCGACTTTGAAGAACTGCTTCGGTATATCGAACGCCGCCTCGCCGAATCCGGCAAATACGTCCAGCGGGATGCCATCATTGCCATCTTGCAGGCGGAAGAGGCGTTCCTGATGGAAAAAGGCGTGCTGCAAGAAGTAAAAGAATAGAATCGAGGGCAGCCTGCGGGGGGACCGCAGGCTGTTTCTTTTTGGCGGGACTACGGCTTGCCGAGCAGGTCGAACAGCGCTGCCTCCAGGTCGGGATGGCGGAAGCGAAAACCGTGATCCGCCAACCGCTTTGGCACACAATTTCTGCCGGTCAGCGCCAGGCTTGGTTCCGTCCGCATGAAGACGTATGCTCCCAGCCACACCAGAGGCGCAGGAGTCGGGGGTGCCCACCCCTTGTTCAGCACCTTTCTCAGCACAGCCATGAATTCCTTGTTTGTGACCGGGTGCGGCCCGGTCGCGTTGTAGATGCCGGTCATCCTGTCGTCTTCGACAGCTGCGAGGAAGATCTGGTTCATATCGTCAATATGCAGCCAGCTGATGTACTGATTGCCCTTCCCGATGGTTCCTCCCAGGTTGTACCGGGTCAGCTTGATCATCGGTTCAAGCGCGCCGCCGTCGCGACCCAGCACAAAGCCGATCCGCAATAGCACTTGTCTGGTCGAAGGCAGCTCCCTGGAAAAAAAGGCTGTTTCCCATTGTTTGCAGACGTCAGCGGAAAATCCCGTTCCATGTGGGGCATCCTCGTCGCAGAGGTTTCGCGTGTCGCCGAAAATGGCCAGGGACCCCGCCTGAACAAAGACTTTGGGCGGATGCTTGCAGGTCAAAATGGTGTCGGCCAACACGTTGACGGAATCCAGGCGGGAGCGGATGATTTCGTCCCGGTTTTTTTTGGTATAGATGCAGTTGACGCTTTTCCCGGTGAGGTTGATGACGGCATGGCTTCCGTCGATTTCGTCCGTCCACGTGTCGATGGTCGCGCCGTCCCAGTGAACGTACCGGACATGATTTCGTTCGGTCGACGCGCCTCTCGTCAAGATGACGACGTCATATCCTTTCTGAGTCAACAACGCAGCCAGTGATTGCCCAAGAAAACCGGAACCCCCTGCGAGAATGATTTTTTTCTTCACACGACCACCCTTTCTCGGAGAGATGTGCCCACAACCCATCCAATTATACCAAAAATAGAAAGATTTTGACAAAACCATGCGGGCGCAGATTGCGGAAGATACGATTTTTTTAGGAAAAAAGAGGAAACGTGGAAGGCACAGCGAATTCTTGTTGCATCTCATTCTCAGGGTAAAGGAGTGCTCGCCTGTTGCAAGCAGGGATCTACACCGGAAAACCGTCGGTCGACTTGAACAAGGACGAACTACGCCGAACTGTGGAAAATCTGCACAATCACATTTTCAAGTACAAGCGTGACGCAGACGGTCAGTTCGTGTTCACCCTCTCGGAAGGAAAGTTGGCCAGAGAGTTCGGACTGACGACGGACAGCATCAGCGGCAAGCGGCTGCAAGACGTATTGCAGTTGTGCAGCGATGACATCATGTCCATGTACGAAAAGGCGTATGACGGCCATGTGGTGGAGTATGAGTCAACCATGGGGGAACGAATTTTTACGACGACCCTCTCCCCGATCATCGAACAGGGGCGGGTCGTGGAAGTGGTCGGCTCCTCGACGGAGATTACGGAGCGCAAGCGCATCGAGCATGAACTGCAGGAAGCGGAGGAATTGTACCGCAGTCTGGTCGAGGACACGTTGGTCGGCGTGTACATTGCGTACGTGAACGAACACAGCTTCGTCTACGTCAATCCCCGCATGGCCGAGATGTTCGGCTACACCCAGGAGGACATGATGCGGCTAGGAGCGGTCGATCTGGTCGTGCCGCAGGAACGGGAGATTGTGCTGAAAAACCAGAGCCGCCGCAGCAAGGGAGACCGCTCGCCCATTCGTTATCAGTTTCACGGTCTGCGCAGCGACGGCAACATTGTTCATCTCGAAGTGCTGCAGAAGACCACGATCTACAAGGGGAAGCCGGCCGTAATCGGCATTCTGCAGGACATCACGGAGCGAAAACAGGCGGAGGAGATGGTCCGCAAGTCGGAACTGCTCTCCGTCATCGGTCAGCTAGCGGCCGGAGTGGCGCACGAGATCCGCAACCCCCTGACCTCGCTCAAGGGCTTTTTGCAGCTGATGTACTCCCACCATCAGGACAAGCAGCAGTACTTTACCATCATGTTGTCGGAGTTAAACCGGATCGACAAAATTATCAGTGAACTGCTCGTGCTGGCCAAACCGCAGGACATCGCCTTCAAGGAGAGGGACGTCGTTCCCATGCTGGAGCATATTATCGTGCTGGCGGAGACACACGCCGTCATGCACAACGTCCGCATCTTCATCCATCACGAACCCAATCTTCCTGCGGTCATGTGCGAGGAGAACCAGCTCAAACAGGTGTTTCTCAATCTTTTGAAAAACGCCATCGAGGCCATGCCGGACGGAGGCGAAGTGCACGTGAGCGTGCGGCGGGAGGAAGACACGGTTGTCATCAGCTTCCGCGATCAAGGCTGCGGCATTCCCGAAGATCGCCTGGCGAGACTGGGGGAGCCGTTTTACACGACCAAGGAGAACGGGACAGGTCTGGGGTTGATGGTCAGCTACCGGATTATTCACAACCACGGCGGAACCATTTCCGTCACGAGTCAGCTGCACCAAGGTTCCACCTTCGAGGTGAGGCTGCCTGTCAGCTGACAGCCATGCGTGTTTGCGTCTTTGCGAAAAAACCTGTATGATGGACACGTATCATGAATCTTTCAATAAGGACGTGAACACATTGACCGCAGAAAACAAAGACCTGGAACTGGGCGACATCATTACGCTGGACGACGAAAACGGCGAACCGCTTGGCGACTTCGAAGTCATCGCCTTGTTTGAACTAAACGGAAAGGAATACGTCGCCTTGACCGACGCTGTTGAAGACGAGGCGCAAGCAGACGACGTGGATGAAGAAGTGGACATCTTCGTATTCCAGGTCGACGGCGGTGAAATGGTGCCGCTGGAGGAAAACGAGGAAGCAGCCGTCTACGTCAAGCTCAACGAAGTGCTGGAAGGCATCGAACTGGTCGACGAAACAAAGTAAGCATCACAAAAACACATGCAATAAAGCCGCTGCGGCATGGCAGCGGCTTCAGCGTGTAGACAAAGTCCGGTGGTGTCATGGGTGATGAGGCCCGCTCGCTCACTTGACGACCAGCAAAGAAGTGGATGATGTCCGCTCCAAAACGCGACGCGGGCAGGGGGGCAAACATCTGGGTAGTTCAACGAAGTGAGACTTGTGCCCCCTGTTTTCCCCGCGTCCTGCGTTTTTTCGCTTGGCAGGTCGTCAAAGGAGCTCGCTTTGCCCATCACCCCATGCCTCGTACTTTTTCTCCACCTTGGTTGATCAATGTGCAGGCCTTGCGGCCTGGAACCGATGGGAAAATCGGTTCCTTACGAACTCGTAATGATAAAAAATGCACTTTGTCTTCAGTCAGAGGCCGCTGCGGCATAGCAGCGGCTTTTTTCAGTGCGCGAAAGGCACCTCTCTTATGCGAGGAATCAGTTGCTCATCTTTATGATATTGTCCTTGAGATCCCGCACGACCAGCAGGCAGGAGTAATCCGACTCCTGCAGCTCGCGGAACAGTGCCGAGGCTTCGTCCTTGCTCAGCCCCAGCTTCTCCAAACGAGTCCGCAGCTCTTCGCCGCCGTTTTCAAAGACATGTGCCTTGCTGTCGATATCGCCGATGACATCCTCGGAATGGCTGCTGTACTTGTAGTAGTTGTCGCGCTGGTTGGAGTGGTTTTTGTCCGGATTCCACCGTAGGACCCAGATATCGTCCTTGTGGTAGCCGGAGGAATTAAGCGCCTGAATGTCGGAGACCAGCTCCTGGTCATAGCGGTGAAACTTCACAAACGGTTTTGTTGCGCTGATCAAGGAACTTCCCCCTTTGTCTGCCTTGGGTTTTCAACTCCTCCATAGCTTGCCCCATCTTCAGGCAATTAGCCGAAAAACATGGTGTTGACCACACGGTTCGACGTTTGAAAAGAACAAAAAGTTTAAAAAATTGGAAAACGTTGTATGTTTTTGGAGGAAAACCGTGCATTTTGTAGAACTTTTTTCCTGTTTCAAAAATCTCATCCCATCCGTGGCCGTCCGCTGTCGACAGACACGGCGCCCTGCATGGGAGATTGGAGGAACAAACGGAATGGTGTACTCCCGCTCTTGTCAAACGGTAACAGAATTGGTCCCTTTTAGTTCCAGCCCATTCAGCTTGCTGCCGAACGATTGGTTGGTGCAGTCTTCCTCAGCGGGTATCAAAAACACCAAGCTGACCTGCTTGTTCGACAAGCTGGTGCGTCCCGTCCGTGAACAGCGAAATGCATGTCTCGACGCCGCCCTGTACGAGTGCAGGACACTGGACGAGACGGAAACGCATCTGCACGAGCAGGTGAACGACATCGTCAATTTCAGCTACAACCTCCGCTATCTGCATGACCAGCTTGAGTTTGAAGATGTCGGCACCCATACGGAAAAACAGGCGGACGTGTTTGCCGTCGTCCAGCAGGTCGGCAGCCATCCGCTGGTGCTGACGACCGCGCGGGCCGTGGTGGACGACGAACTGGACTGTTACGAGCTGTTTGCTGGCGTAAACAAGCCGGCAAAAGCGGCGGAGTTCGTCCGCTTCGCTTTTCATCCGCTGCTGGATTTTATCGGCAAAGACGAAGGGACGAAGCGGTATCGACCGCTCCTCGATCTGCACAAGCGCTACCTGTTTCGCCTTCTGCTCCGCCACATGTTCGCGTTCATGGAAGCGCGGGAAATCCGCACGGTCTTTGCCATCCTGCCACTTCACGTCAAAGTGTTTCTGGAACAGACAGGCATTCAGCTGACCAGAGTGCCCGCTGCGGTTCCCGCTGCATCGGACAAACACGCGTTCATGCGGCAGGCTTTTTACAAGTACTGGCGGCCGGATGCAAAAACCTGCCGGCAGCCGGCCCTGTACACGGTAGGCTTTTGCATGTCGCCGCTGGTGCAGACCGTGGACGGGCTCAGCATTGTGATTGATCAGGAGTGACGAAAGAAAGGGGGAAGTTTATCATGACGGACCTGCGTTCGCTGCTGGCCGCACATACAGAGACGAGGAGGGAGGAATGGCTGTATACGCCGCTGTTTTTCCGCCTCCGGCAGGAGGATGACCGCCGCCGCTTACAGGACCTCTGCCGCTGCCAAAACGATCTCGTGATGCTCAATCCGTTTCGCGGACAGGTGGAGGAACTGATCGAGACAAGGCACCCGGACCGCCAGTTCAGCCGGGAAGAGCTGCAAGCGGCGGTCGACGAGTATCTGGGGGATGCCCCCGAGGAGAAAGGCGTGTGGGTGTACTACCCCTGGCGCAAGACCCTCGTGCACCTGCTGGACGAAGAGGAATTCGTGTTTGTGCGGACGAATCGGAATCGAAACAAGATCACACAGCAGGAACAAGAGGTGTTGGCCCGAAAGGCGATAGGGGTGATCGGCCTTTCCGTCGGCCAGTCCCTCGCGCTCACGCTGGCGATGGAACGGGTGTGCGGCGAAATTCGCCTGGCCGATTTTGACACGCTGGAACTTTCCAACCTAAACCGCATCCGGGCCGGCGTTCACCATCTGGGCATGCCGAAAGTCATCGTCACGGCGCGGGAGATTGCGGAGATCGATCCCTTTTTGAAAGTGGTCTGCTTTGCAGACGGGGTGAACGAGGAGAATCTGGACCGCTTTCTGGTGGAAGGAGGGCGGCTGGACATCCTGGTGGACGAGTGCGACAGCTTGAACATGAAGATTTTATGCCGGCTCAAAGCCCGGGAGCTGGGCATTCCCGTCGTGATGGACACCAGCGACAGAGGGCTGTTGGACGTGGAACGGTTTGACCTTGAACCGGACCGGCCGATTTTACACGGGCTGGTCGACGGATTGGACTACGACACTCTAAAGGGGCTGTCCAACCAGGAAAAAATCCCGTATGTGCTGCGGATCGTCGGGGGTGACGCCATCTCGGCGCGCTTGCGTATGTCGCTTTTAGAGGTGGGCAAAACCGTCTGCACCTGGCCGCAGTTGGCCTCGTCCGTCACGCTGGGAGCAGCAGTTGGCACCGATGTCTGCCGCAGAATCGCCCTCGGCCAGTTTCGCGCGTCCGGCCGATTTTATGTCGATCTGGAACAGTTGATCGCCGACGGGAACTGCCTGGTCGTGTGAGGTTTGGCTTTGACCGATCTTCTCCTCTAGTGCTACACTTAAACATGGTATTTTTGTTTGAGATGAGGAGAGTTGGTTATGCCAAAATTCAAACTGTTTGCCGCCAAAAAAGGCGCAGCCGACCAAAAACGAAACAACCTGTTTGTAAAATTTGCCCGGCAGATTTACGTGGAGGCAAAGAAAGGCGGCCCGGACCCGAACGCCAATCTGAAGCTGAAATCGATCATCGCCAACGCGCGCGCGATCAATATGCCGGTGGAAAATATCGAACGTGCGATCAAAAAGGCGACGGATACCGGCAACATGGACAACTACGAAGAAATCCGCTACGAAGGATACGGACCGGGCGGCGTGGCCGTCATCGTCGAATGCCTGACAGACAACCGCAACCGGACCGCGGCCGACGTGCGCGCCATCTTCAACAAGCGCGGCGGCAACCTGGGGGAGACCGGTTCCGTCAGCTTTATGTTTGACAAGAAAGGCGTCATCGTCATCGACCGCGAAGCGTTTCCCGTCGACGAGGACACCATCCTGATGCAGGCGCTCGAAGCCGGCGCCGAGGATATGGTGACCAGCGAAGACTCCTACGAGATTTTGACCCACCCGCACGAGCTGGAACAGGTAAAAAACGGACTGGAAGCAGAAGGTTACACGTTTGCCAACGCCTCCGTTCAGTGGATTCCGCAGAACACCGTCAAAATCAGCGGAGAAGATGCAGCGAAAATGCTCAAGATGATGGAGGCATTCGAAGAAAACGACGACGTCCAAAACGTCTACGCCAACTACGAAATTGACGACGAAGAAATGGAACGGCTGCTGAATGAAAAATAATGCAGCACATTCGGCCATCTCGCGGGGACGAGGTGGCCTTTTTTCAGAGTTCACCCGTCACCGCACAAGACGGACGGGCGTTTTTTTGCCCGTCAACATCGCATTTTCTTGCCGTTTGCTGCCAGCAGGCGTTGAATACAGTCAATTCCATACGGTACAATAGCGATTAAGTGTTCGCTTTTTTACCGGACAAAGACCGGAAACGTCACGTCCGTTACGCATAAGGGCGACCACGGCGCCGCTTTTCGCCACGGGCGGCCGGCGCCGCGTTTCCTTGCGCAAGTTGAAGAAGCAGAGGGGAGAACGCGATTGAAGGAAACAGATACACTTACGTATACCGAAGAAGACATTCAGGTGCTGGAAGGCCTGATTGCCGTGCGCAAGCGGCCGGGCATGTACATAGGTTCCACCGGCAGCCGCGGTCTGCACCATCTCCTGTGGGAGATTGTGGACAACGCCAAGGACGAAACGCTGGCCGGTTTTAACGATACGATCATCGTCACCCTGCACAAGGACGGCAGCGTCAGTGTGGAGGACCACGGGCGGGGTATCCCCACCGGCATGCACAAGACGGGCCGCCCGGTGCCGGAAGTGATTTTTACCACGCTGCATGCCGGCGGCAAGTTTGGCGGCGGCGGATACAAAAAGAGCGGGGGACTGCACGGGGTCGGTTCCAGCGTGGTAGTCGCCCTCTCCAAATGGCTGGAGGTGGAGATCCACCGCGACGGCAAGATTCACAAACAGCGGTATGCCTACGTGGTGGACGAACAAGGCAACGAACACGTGGGCAAGCCCGTGACCGGCCTGGAAGTGGTCGGCACCACCAGGCGAACCGGTGTGACCGTGCGCTTTCTGCCGGACGACGCGGTGTTTGGCAGCGCCCGGTTTGATTACGAGACGATCCGCGACCGTTTGCGCGAGACGGCGTTTTTGCTGAAAAAGCTGCGCCTGGTGCTGATTGACGAGCGCGGCCCCGAGGTCAAACGGGAGGAGTTTTACTTCGAGGACGGGCTTAAATCCTACGTGGAGTACCTCAACGAAGGCAAACAAACGCTCCACCCGGTGGTCTATTTCGAGGGGGAAAAGGAAAACGTTTACGTCGAGCTGGCGTTTCAGTACAACGACGGCTACACGGAAACGCTCGTCTCGTACGTCAACTCCATTCCGACGACGGACGGCGGCACGCACGTAACCGGCTTCCGCAACGGAACCACGCGGGTGTTCAACGAATTTGCCCGTAAAAAAGGCTTCCTCAAGGAGAAGGACCCCAACCTGTCGGGCAACGACCTGCGCGAAGGCTTCCTCGGGGTGCTGTCCCTGCAGATGGCCGATGTCCAGTTTGAGTCTCAAACCAAGGACAAGCTGGGCAACGAAGAGGCGCGGACCATTGTGGAGCAGATCGTCTCGGAAAAACTCGGATTTTTCCTCGAGGAAAACCCGGAGATCGGCAAGTTGTTGATCGAAAAGGCGATTCGTTCCGCGGAAATTCGTGAGGAACTGCGCAAACAGCGGGAAGCGCTGCGCGGCGACAAGAAGGGCAAAAACGCCAAGAAGCGGAAATCCATCTCCGACAAATTCGCGCCGCCGCAGTACAAGGACCCCAAGCGCAATGAGC
The DNA here is from genome assembly GCF_013096935.1 of Brevibacillus sp. MCWH. Classification (NCBI taxonomy): domain Bacteria; kingdom Bacillati; phylum Bacillota; class Bacilli; order Caryophanales; family Paenibacillaceae; genus Brevibacillus; species Brevibacillus sp. MCWH. Next base: position 44,627 of record NZ_SDLF01000016.1, read on the forward strand.
TGTTCCTCGTCGAGGGGGATTCGGCCGGCGGTTCGGCCAAGCAGGCGCGCAACTCCGAGTTTCAGGCGATTTTTGGCCTGAAGGGTAAACCGCTCAACACCGAAAAGGCAAAGCTGTCCGACATCCTCGCCAACGAGGAGTTCCGCACCATTCTGGAGGTGCTGGAGACCGATATCGGAGAAGACTTTTCCATCGAAAACTGCGCGTTTGACAAAATCATCATCATGTCCGACGCCGACGTGGACGGGTCGCACATCCAGACGCTACTGCTGACGTTTTTCTTCCGCTACATGCAGCCGCTGATCGCCGCAGGCAAGCTGTACATCGCCCAGCCGCCGCTGTATCAGGTGCGAAAGGAAAACCGCGGCAAGCCGGCGGACGTGGTCTACTGTTGGAACGACTACGAGCTGGAGCAGGCTCTCAAGCGGCTGGGGCGCGGTGCGGAAGTGCAGCGCTACAAGGGCTTGGGCGAGATGAACGCCGACCAGCTCTGGGAGACGACGATGAATCCGGAGACGCGCAAGCTGATCAAGGTGCAGTTGGAAGACCTCGCCCATTGCGAAAAACTGGTCACTGTCCTGATGGGCGACAAGGTGCCGCCCCGGCGCGAGTGGATCGAGAACCACGTCACCTTTGAAGTGGGAGAGGATGAATAAGCATGCTGTCCAATCAGATCATCGAACAGAGTTTCGCGGAAATCATGGGGAAGCGTTTCAGCGACTACGCCAACCTGGTCATCTTGTCCCGCGCCATTCCCGATGCCCGCGACGGCCTCAAACCGGTGCAGCGCCGCATCCTGTACGCGATGTACCAGGAGGGCAATACGCATGACAAGCCGTACCGCAAATCGGCCAAGACGGTCGGGTATGTGATGGGGACCTACCATCCGCACGGGGACAGCGCCATTTACGAGACGATGGTACGGATGGCGCAGTGGTGGAAAATGCGTCAGGTGTTGATTCAGGGTCATGGCAACTTCGGGAGCCTGGACGCCGACCCGCCGGCAGCGATGCGTTACACCGAGTCCCGCCTGTCCGCGCTGGCCAACGAAATGCTGCGCGACATTGAAAAAGACACGGTCACCTTTATCCCCAACTACGACAACTCGGCACAGCAGCCGGCCGTGCTGCCGTCCCGTTTTCCCAACCTGCTCGTCAACGGAGCGTCGGGGATTGCGGTCGGGTTTGCGACGGAGATTCCGACGCACAACCTGGGGGAAGTGATCGACGCGGCGATCGCCCAGATGAAAAAGCCGGACATCACGCTGGACGAGCTGATGCAGCATATCAAAGGGCCCGATTTTCCCACCGGCGGCATTGTCCAGGGCACATCCGGCATTCGCAAGGCGTTTGAGACCGGGCGCGGACAATTTGTCATCCGCGGCCGCAGCCACGTGGAGGAGCCCAAAGGCACCAAGGTGAAAAAGATCGTCATCTCGGAGATTCCGTATGACGTGATCAAATCGAAGCTGGTCGCCCAGATTGACGAACTGGTAATGGAGCGTAAGATCGAGGGGGCGCTGGCTGTCCGCGACGAGACCGGCCGTAAAGAGGCGGAACAAAAGAAGGTGCGGATTGTCATCGACATCCGAAAAGACGCGGACGAAAATGCGATCCTCAACTATTTGTACAAAAACACCGACCTGCAGATCTATTACAACTACAACATGAACGTCATCCACGAGGGAACGATCCGGCAGATGGGGCTGAAGGAGCTTTTGGCCGCCTACATCGACCACCAGAAAGACGTGGTGACGCGCCGTACCCAGTACGACCTGGACAAAAAGCAAAGACGGGAGCACGTCGTACAGGGGCTGATCCGGGCCAAGTCGATCCTGCGGCAGATCGTGGAGACGATCATGAACTCCGAAGACCGGGCCGACGCAAGAAAAAACATCATGGAGCAGTACGGGTTCACGGAGGCACAGGCGGAGGCGATCCTGTCCATCCAGTTGGCGTCGCTCACCCGGTTGGATATCGTCAAGCTGGAGAAGGAGCTGGCAACGCTGTCCAAAGAGATCGAGGTATTGAAGGCGATTCTTGGCAGCGAGAAAAAGCTGATCCAGGTGATTACCGCCGAGCTGAACGAAATCAAGAAAAAGTACGCGGAGCCGCGTCTGACCGAGATCCAGGGAGAGATCGAGGAGGTCAAAGTGGATATCGCGATGCAGATCAACGCGGAAGACTGCGTCGTGACCTTGACCAACGAAGGCTACATCAAGCGCACCAGCCCGCGCTCGTTCAAGTCGATGGGCGGGACAATCGAGACCTGCGGCGTCAAGGAAGGGGACAAGGTCCGCTATTTTGCGGAGGCCAACACCTCCCACACGGCCTTGTTCTTCACCCAGGACGGCAAGTATTTTGCCACGCTGGTCAACTCCATTCCCGACGACAAGTGGAAAGAGATCGGGACCGCGCTGGTCAACGTCATCCCGCTGGACAAGCAGCAGCACATCGTCGGGTTTGCGATCGTGGACGATTTCAAGCAGCCGCTCTACGTCTATCACGTCAGCCGCTCCGGCTTGATCAAGCGGACGGCGCTGACCGAGTACGAGACAAATCGTTCCGGCGCGCTGGTGGCGGCCAAGCTGAAAGCAGAGGGAGACGAGTTTGTCACGGCGTTTGTGGCAGGTGATGAGGGTGCCTTCCTCGCGGTGACCAAAGACGGCATGGGCATCCGCTTCCCGCGCAGCGAGGTGAGTGCGACCGGCCGGGCGTCCAGCGGCGTCAAGGCGATTTCGCTTGCGGCTGGCGACGAGGTAGTCGCCTTGCTGCCGACGGAGGCGGAAGATGCGCGGTCGTTCGGCCTGCTGACGGCTGAAGGACAAGTGAAACGCACCTTGATCTCCGCCATCCCGCTGCAGGGCCGGGCAGGCAAAGGGGTCCAGGTGATTCGCAAGCGGAAAACCAATCCGCATCGGGTGGTGGCGGTGACTGTGGAAGACACGCTGTACGCTTTGACGGACAGAAACGAGTGGGTACTGGTGCCGACCGAACAGGTGGCTGTGACGGAACAAGGGGGGGCGGCTCGCAGCGTGGTGGACGGCGGCGTGGAAGCCGTCGCCTATGAAGCCGTTTTGCCGGACGAAGCGGAAAAAGCGGCGGAGCCCCCGAAAGGGTCGGCCGAAGCGGAGCCGGACAAAACAACCCGGGATGGTAATGCGGTAACCCAATTCAGCCTGTTCGACAATTCTGCGGATGAAAAGGAATGATGCACATGGCCAAGCCGTTTGAACGATTTGCTTCTGAACTGAACGCTCAGCAGGTGTCGCTGCTGCTGGATACCGTCCAGTATTTTGAAGAGGCACCGAAGCTGCTCTCCATCCCTGACCGGCAGGGGACGAGCATTCCGGTGCCGATCACGGCCGACACGCTGCGCGCAATCCTGGCCGTTCTGGACGAAAACAAGCCGATGGACAAACAAGTGTTTGTCTTTGACTGGCAGGAGGGCAGCCAAGAGGAGGCTGATCTGCTGCTGGTCGAGCTCCCGGATGGTACCATTATCCGCCAGCCGACTGACTACCAGGCGTTTTCGCCGGTATAGGGTCCTGTCAGATATGAACGTCCTGTCCGCGACTGCTTTCTCCCTGACCGCATGCAGCCTGCGGGACGCACTGCCAGTTTCACTGTGTTTCGCTGTGCCCAGGCAGGCAGCAGCCGCGTCTTGAGCACGCACTGCCCCGGGGATGAAGCGGGCCGCAGGCGGACACACTATGGCGGGAGGTGTGTCCGAACGATATGGAACGAACAATCAACGTGAACGGCAGCGCATACACGTTTTCCGCTACGTACGACGGTGATTCGCAGTACAACGTGCAGGTGCACAGCGGCGACAAACTGATTACCATGTTCAAGGTCGCCGCCGAGTCGGAACAGGACGTATTTGCAGCAGCCCAGGCCCGCTTCAAGGCCGATGTGGACATTGGCAACGTAAAGCTGTAGTGTAGGGAACAACACAACAAAAACGAGCAACCTCCTATGACGGGAGGTTGTTCAGCATGCAGACAAAGTTCGTGGCGCATGGGTGATCGGGCCTGAGCAACCTCCTAATGACGGGAGGTTGCTTTTTTGCCGTGTGCCAGGCGTGTGCTTTCGATCATTGCCTTTTTCACCAAAATTGAAGTATGGTACAACTGGAGTACACACGAAAAACCAGAAAAGGAGAGGGGCACGATGCAGCAGCGAGCAGCGGACCGGTTGGAAGTTGTGTGGAGGTGGCGGGAGCACCCACCTGACATACGACAGCTGTCGGAAGGGGAGCTAATCCCGCTCCTCCGCTTGATCGAGGAGCGGCGCGGGACGGACGAGGACAAACGGCTGGATCAGGCGGAAGCGGTGGTGCTCACCTGGCTGGCTGCTCTCCGCATGGAAAAGCGGGGAGGCTACGGGTTGGCCGAGGAATGGCTGTCCCGTGCCGTCCGGCTGGACCCTGCCTACCGGCCGTCCGCCGAACTGCGGGTGCGCCTGTACCTGACCCGTCTGAAGGAACACCGCCTCGACGGCAGCTATCCGCTGATCCGCGAAACGGATAACGCCGCTACCCGCAGGCGGAACGCAGAGCAGCTGAAACAAGCCGCCGAGGCCGAGTTGCAAGCCCTTCCGTCATGGCAGGCTCTGGCTGCCGCCGCGCGCGAAGCGGCCGAAGCGGCCGGGGACGAAACAGCGGTGCACGCGGCAGCCGGCGTGGAGCGGTTGTACGCGGAGCGGGAGCGCCTGCTCGGCGATATGCTGGAGAGGACCCAGGCCTATGCGGCCTCGCTGCAGGGCATGTTTTATTCGGCGGAAATGCTGGCTGCCTTGCAGGAGAGCGTCAAACGCTTGACCGCACAGCAGGAAGAACATGAACGGCTGCTGTCCATTGACGGGGAATCGGACGATGCAGAGATGCCTGGAGGCGGGCGCGGGCAGTCAGCCCTGGAGGAACTGGAAGGGCTGATCGGGCTGGACGAGATCAAGGAGCGCGTGCGCAAGCTGGCCTGCTTCCTGCGGTATCGGCAGCTCCGTGAGGAAAAAGGTTGGCACCTGACCGATCAGCTGCCCCTCCATCTGGTGCTGATGGGCAATCCGGGGACGGGGAAGACCACGCTGGCCCGTCTGATCGGCCGTCTGTATCACGAGCTGGGACTTCTGGAGCGCGGCGACGTGGTGGAAGTGGACCGCTCCCATCTGGTCGGGGCGTATGTGGGACAGACGGAACAGCGGGTGATGGAGGCGGTCAAACGGGCGGTCGGGGGCGTGCTGTTTATTGACGAGGCCTACAGCCTGAAGCGGGCTGACAGCTCGGGCAGCGATTACGGCCAGGCTGCAATCGACACGCTGGTGGCCGCGATGACCGGCGGTGAATACGCCGGCCGGTTTGTGGTGATGCTGGCCGGTTATCCGGAGGAGATGCGGCAGTTTTTGTACGCCAATCCGGGGCTGCGCAGTCGTTTTCCAGAGACGGGCCACTTCCTATTGCCCGACTATACGACCGACGAACTGGTGGCGATTGCCGAGCAGGTGGCCAGCCGAAACGATTTTTCCTTCACGCCGGAAGCGCGGCGGGCTTTGCGGCAGCGAATCGAACAGGCGCGTGTGGACCACACCTTCGGCAATGCCCGAACGGTGGCCAATCTCGTGATGGAAGCGATTTTTGCAAAGGGGCGGCGTCTCGACGAACCGGATGAACTGAAGTGGGACGACTTCACCATTCTCTACCCCAAAGACGTTGGCGGTCTGGACGCGCTGCCGGATGTCCAGCCGGCGAGAGAAAAGCTGGCGTCCTTGATTGGCCTGGATGAAGTAAAGGCGGAACTGAACAAAATCGCCGCGTTTGCCTCGGTGCAGCGGAAGCGGGCCGCCTGCGGACTGCCGACCGTTCCCGTTGAGCTGCACGCCGTATTCACCGGCAGTCCGGGCACGGGGAAAACGACGGTCGCCCGCCTGTATGCGGAGATGCTGCAGGAAATCGGCTATCTGAAACGGGGCCATCTGGTCACGGCCAGCCGGGCCGATCTGGTAGCCGGATACGTCGGGCAGACGGCGGCGCTGACCCGGCGCAAAATCCGCGAAGCGCTGGGCGGCGTCCTGTTTATCGACGAGGCGTACGCACTGCTGGAGGGCGGCGAACGGGACTACGGTCGGGAAGCGATTCACACGCTGGTGGAGGAAATGTCCCGTCATGGCGAAAACCTGGTGGTCGTGCTGGCCGGCTATCCGTCGGAGATGCAGCGTTTGCTGGCGAGCAATCCGGGCCTGTTGTCTCGCTTCAAAAAATACCTCCACTTCCCCGATTACACGACAGACGAGCTCACCCGCATGCTGCTGCAGGCGGTCACGCAGGCGGGATACCGGCTCGGCGGCGATGTGGAGGAGCGCATTCGGCAGCAGTTGGAACAAGCGGCTCAAGCGGGGACGCTCACTGGCAACGGTCGGATGGTGCACAACCTGCTGCAGGAAGCCTTGCAATACCAGGCGCTCCGGCTGACGCAGGCGGGCGACGACAGCCCGGACATTGAGCAGTTGAGCCGTTTGGAATGGGTTGATTTTCAGCCGTTGTTTCCAAATGGCGCACCGGCGTCAGGAACGTCTGTCCACGGAGGGTGACGAGTCGGTGCAGGGAAGTTCTTCATCCTGGATCGGGGACTGTTCCTCGATCCTTTTTTGTCTAAAGGAAATATTCAGACTCTTTCCCATCGTCGAATTTTTCCGTATAATGGAAACATTATACAACAATGGGAAGAGGGTGTTGATTCTTTGCGGTTCAAATGGCATGCGGCACTATCCATGACACTGGTCGTATCCTTGATGGTCGGTCAACTGCCTGTCAGCGCCAAGCGGGAAGAGGGGCGCAAGGGCAGACTGGCGATCGAGGCGAAGGAGGAACTTTCACTCGCTTCCCAAACGTCGCAGAAGGGAAGCACGGATCTGATCGTCATTCAGTTTGACGGTCCGGTGGTGGAAGAGTGGAAGGAGCAGGTGGAAGACCTGGGCGTAACCCTGGGGGATTACATACCCGATTACGCGTTCATTGCCCGGGTGGACGAGGAAAAAGCGCGGCGGGCGCTGAAAAAGCTGCCGTTCGTCAGGGACGTCCTCCCGTTTCATCCCGTTTCCAAGGTGTCGCCGTCGCTGCGCTCCACCCTCGGCAAGCGGGCGGATGTGGAGGTAGCGGTCATCGGGTTTGACCACCGTGTCGACATGGAGCGCACCTTGAAGCGGATCGTGAAAGACGGGGAAGCCAGACAAGTGAAAAGCCTGGAGGAAGCTCCCCACATCTCGATGGCGCGGCTGAGCGGCCGCAGTCTGGAAGAGGTAATCCAATCCGACGAGGTCATCGCCGTCGTTCCCGTTTTGGAGCGAAAACTTCGCAATGACCGGGCGGCGGCAATCATCCATTCCGACTACCTGGCCTCCACCGGCTACACCGGCGAAGGGCAGATTGTCGGCGTAGCGGACAGCGGCCTGGACACCGGCGATCCCGATCAGATCCACCCGGATTTTGAAGGCCAGGTGAAAGAACTCTATGCCATCGGGCGCCAAGGGGATGCCAGCGATCCTGACGGCCACGGCACTCACGTGGCGGGCTCGATCGTGGGCACCGGCAAAGCGTCAGACGGCCAGTACAAAGGCATGGCTCCCGATGCGAAGCTCGTCTTTCATTCCATGCTGGACGAAGACGGATATCTGGCAGGAGATGTCCATGACATTCTGGAGGAGGCTTACGCGGAAGGCGCGCGCATCCACTCCGATTCCTGGGGCGTCGATGACTATGGCGAATACGGCCTGGACTCGTTTTTGTTCGACCAGTTCCTCTGGGAACATCCGGACATGACGGCGTTGGTGGCGGCTGGCAATTCGGGCGTATACGGATACGAGACCATCGGCACGCCGGCGACAGCCAAAAACGTGATCGCCGTGGGCGCTACCGAGAACGACCGGCCGGAGCTGGATGATTACGAAGCGGACGACCCGGACGAGGTAGCCGAATTCAGCAGCCGGGGGACGACGGCGGACGGCCGCCTCAAGCCCGATCTGGTCGCGCCGGGAAGCTACATCCTGTCCACGCGTTCCTCTTTGGCACCCGACGAGAATTATCACGGACATTTTGATGAGTTCTACGCCTATCTCAGCGGGACAAGCATGGCGACGCCAGTGTTGGCCGGCGGTGTGGCCCAAGTCCGTCAGTACCTGCAGGAAAACGGCGTGGACAATCCAAGCGGGGCGTTGATCAAGGCAATGCTCATCAGCGGCGCCGACGATTTGGACGAAGACATGCGCTTGCAGGGTTTTGGACGAGCCAACCTGCAGCGTGCGATCGAGACGAGCTTTGTGGATGAGAAAAAGGGGATGAAAACAGGGGATGAAGCCACCTACCGTCTCAAGGTGACGGACGATTCCCAACCGCTGGCCATCACCCTGGCCTGGACAGATTACCCGGCTTCCCTGGCAGCCACGCGCACGCTGGTCAACGATCTGAACCTGCGAGTAGTAACGCCAAGCGGCGAGACCTTGAACGGCAACGACTTTTTCCGCTATCCCTACGACGATGAAGTGGACAACCTCAACAACGTGGAGCAGGTCTGGATCAAGCATCCCGAGGAAGGCATCTACACGGTGACGGTAGAGGGCTACAACATCCCCAAGGGGCCTCAGCCGTACGCTCTGGCAGCCAACGGCAAGCTGCTGTCCGACGATTGGATAACAGAAGTCAAAACGGGGCGACTTATCGAAAATTCGCGTAATAACAGGTATCACACGTATTGGATCCGGGCCAAGCAGGCGGGTGAAATGACCGTGACTGCGGAATGGATCGGCGATGCCGATGTCAATCTGTACGTCTACGATGGTGACAGAAATCTGATCGGCTCCACCGACAGCGAAGACAATCCCGAAACGCTGACGGTGGATTTGGCCGAACCCGGACCGTACCGAATCGTCATTCAACTGGAAAAAGGCAGGATGGCTTGGTATGACATGCAAATTACCTATCCGGCCAGATCCCGCCGTTGAGGCAGACACACAGACAACCCCAATTGAACGGCGCGTCCCGTCACGTCAGCGTGACGGTCGCGCCGTTTGTTCGTCCGGACGGAAGGGGGCAGCGGCCGGTCTGTGGTTCAGCCATTCATAGGCACGCAGGGCAATTTCGAGACAAAGCCGGTGGTGCGGATGGGCATAGTCAGGCGGAAGGATCTCTTCAATCTTTTCCAGACGGTGATACAAGGTTTGGCGGTGAATGTAGAGTTTCGTGGCCGTCTCCTGCTTGGAGAGGTTGGAATCAAGGTAGACACGCAGTGTGTGGACGAGCTGTGTGCCGTGTTTTTCGTCGTAGTCGATCAGCGCCCCCAGGTAATCGTTGATGAACGGCTTCAACACCGATTCATGCGGAACGTGAAAGAGCAGGCGAAACAGGCCAAGATCGGCAAAATAGGGGCTTGGAGAATCGTGCTGAAAGGCGAGCGCCTGTTCCGCCTCTGTCAGGTGCCTGCCGGCCTCCCCCAGCCGAGTGCCTGGACGGCTGACGCCAAACAGCACGTCCGTGTCCGCTCCCATCACCTGCCGGCAGATGCGTTTCATCTCGGCCATTGCCTTGTCCAGAGAGCGGCGGGCGTCTGCAGCTTTGTACGGGCCGATCACGAGCAGGTAAAAGCGGCTGCCCTTGCAGCGGATAAACGGGCGAAAGCCCAGCCGCGAGAGGAGCGAACGGAATACACCTGTCAGTTCGTGCGGCGGCAGGGGAGCGGCGTGCTCGTCGCCGTCACGCCGCAGGGACATCAACAGGATATGGTAGACGGGCGCCTTTCCTGTCCCGGCCAGCCCGAGCAGCGCGCGAATCTGCTCTTCCGTCAGCGAACGGTTGATGATCAGGTCGTCAAACAGCCGGTTTTCCGTCGCGAGCGCCTGCTCTTCGGCAAACATTCGGCGCATCAGGACCTGGGCCAGAGCGCTGACTGTGTAATCCAGCGTGAGCAGCAGGTACTCGTCCGCTTCCCGTTCGTACAGAATCACGCCGAGGTACGCAAGCAGATGGCCCATCGCGGTCACCGGCTGGTAGACGATGCGCTTTTTGTCGGACAGGGCGAGGACGCCATTTCCCCCCTCCGCCGAGGGAACAGCGGGAAAGGCGGAGCGCATCATGGACGCAAGTTCGCTCTGAACGGTCTGCGGAAGCGGCGGCACAAATTGCGGAGGCGCTTCCGGTGTGTACAAAAACACCTGTGTTCCCACGGCCGCCTGGAAATGCTGCAGCAGCCTGGAGATGCCCTGCGTCTGCAGGCTCAAACGCTGCAGGCCGCGCGAGTAGGACTCCAGATTGCGCAGCGCCTGCATCTGCCGGTTGATCAGATGTTCATGGAGATCGAGCGTGATGTCGACGAAGCGGACAGGTTGGTGGAACACGATCAGGGGAAAATCGTGATGATCGGCCAGTTCCAGCATGTCATCCGGCACGTGCGGGATATAGGCGCCCAGCTCGATACAGAGGCCGACCGCTTTGCGGCGAATCAGCTCGGACAGATAGGCCAGCCGTTTCTCTTTGGCCTCGCCGAATCCTAGGCCGGTGGACAGGATCAGTTCGCCGCCGTTGAGGAATTGACAGGTGTCGGCCGATTCCAGCACGTGGACCCAGCGGATGGGACGGGACAACCCGCGGCTGCCGGCCACCACCTCCGCATCGCAAAACAGCGGCCGTCTGATGACATCGGCCACGGTAAGACGCCAGTCGCTGTTCATGCTTTTCCTCCTCTTGACAGTATGTATGATGAATACTACCCAACTACTTGCAGTTTGTCTAGTGATGTCGTGTGAAAAATTCAGATAAGATGGAACTATCAAACAAATGGTAAGGAGTTGAAGCAATGAGTACGACGACCGTAGGGCCCATGCTGAAGAACTACATCGCCGGCGAGTGGGTGCAGTCCCAGTCCGACCGTTACGAGGACATCCCCAATCCGGCGACAGGCGAGCTTTTGTCGCGCGTCCCGCTGTCGACCAAAGACGACGTGGACAAGGCTGTCCAGGCAGCCAAGGCGGCGTTTCCCGCCTGGAGCGAGACCCCGGTGGTGGAGCGGGCGCGCATCATGTTTCGCTTCCAGCATTTGCTGTGGGAAAACCAGGACGAACTGGCGCGGATGATCACGCTGGAAAACGGAAAGAACCTGCCCGAGGCGCACGCCGAACTGCTGCGCGGGATTGAGATGGTGGAGTTTGCCGCCGGGATGCCGACGCTGTTGATGAGCGAGTCGCTGCCCAACATTGCCAAGGGCATCGACTGCCAGGTAATCCGCTTTCCGCTGGGCGTCGTGGCCGGCATCACGCCGTTCAACTTCCCGCTGATGGTGCCGATGTGGATGTACCCGATTGCCATTACGGCGGGCAACACCTTTGTGCTGAAACCGTCCGAGCGCACGCCGCTCTCCTGCATCCGGATTGCCGAACTGCTGAAGGAAGCGGGCCTGCCGGACGGGGTGTTCAACGTGGTCAACGGCGCTCACGACGTCGTCAACGGCCTGCTGGAGCATCCGGATGTGAAAGCCATTTCGTTCGTCGGTTCCCAGCCCGTCGCGGAGTACGTCTACAAAACGGCTTCTGCTCACGGCAAACGGGTGCAGGCGCTGGCCGGCGCGAAAAACCATCATCTCGTCATGCCTGACACCGACCTGCGCCGCGCCGCCAAAACGATTGTCAGCTCAGCATTTGGCTGTGCAGGGGAGCGCTGTATGGCGGCCAGTGTCGTCGTCGCGGTGGAGGAGATCGCCGACGAGCTGATTCAATACCTGGTCGAAGAGTCCGACGCGCTGAAGATGGGCAACGGACTGGAGCCGGGCGTCGATCTGGGGCCAGTCATCCGGCCGGCTCATCTGGAAAAAGTGCACGGCTACATCGAGAAAGGGATCGCTGCCGGTGCCCGTCTGGTCCGGGACGGCCGGGAAGACGCCAAGGCCAAACGGGAGGGCTTTTTCCTCGGTCCGACCATCTTCGACCACGCGGATGCGGAAATGGTCATCGTCCGCGACGAGATTTTTGCGCCGGTGTTAAGCGTGCTGCGGGTCCGCGATTTTGAAGAGGGGCTGGCGGTCATCAGCAAGTCGCGTTTCGGCAACGGTGCCACCATTTACACCAACAACGGCAAATGGGGGCGGGAGTTCGTCCAGCGCGTCGAGGCCGGCATGGTCGGTGTCAACGTGGGCGTTCCGGCGCCGATGGGCTTCTTTGCCTTCTCCGGCTGGAAGCATTCGTTCTACGGCGACCTGCACGCCAACGGCAAGGACGGCGTCGAGTTTTTCACCAAGAAAAAGACGGTGACGTCCCGCTGGTTTGACGACGGCGATACCGCCATCGGATCGCAGAAAGTGTTTGTGAAATAACGAAAGGAGGAACGGCAGATGACTCAAGAGCAGCGGACGCAAATCCTTGACAAGGAAGAGCTGTTGGCAAAGGACCGGGCCCACATGTGGCACCACATGTCCCCGTACAACCCCAACCCGATGATCGTCACCGGAGCGAGCGGTTCCTGGGTGACCGATATCGACGGCAACCGGTATCTGGACGGGATGTCCGGCCTGTGGTGCGTCAACATCGGGTACGGCCGGGAGGAACTGGCGCAGGCGGCCTACGAGCAGTTGAAATCGCTCGCCTATTTCCCGCTGACGCAAAGCCACGTGCCGGCGATCAAGCTCTCGGAAAAAGTGAGCGAATGGCTGGGCGGCGAGTACCGCGTCTTCTTTTCCAACAGCGGATCGGAAGCGAACGAAGTGGCGTTCAAAATCGCCCGACAGTACCACCACCAAAACGGCCAGCCCGGCCGGTACAAGTTCATATCCCGCCATCGCGCCTATCACGGCAATACGATGGGAGCGTTGGCGGCGACCGGCCAGTCGATCCGCAAGCATAAATACGAGCCGCTGGCGCCAGGCTTTCTGCACGTCTCGCCGCCGTACTGCTACCGCTGTCCGTTCGGCAAATCGTACGGCAGCTGCAGCCTGGAGTGCGCGCAGGTCTATGACGAGGTGATCAACTGGGAAGGGGCGGAGACCGTGGCCGGCGTCATCATGGAGCCGGTGATCACCGGCGGCGGCGTGATCGTTCCTCCGCCGGAGTATCTGCCGAAAGTGCGGGAAATCTGCGACAAATACGGTGTTCTCTTGATCGTGGACGAAGTGATCTGCGGCTTTGGCCGTTCCGGGCGGAAATTCGGCCACCAGAACTTCGGCGTCAAGCCGGACATCGTGACGATGGCCAAAGGGATCACCAGCGCCTATCTGCCGTTATCGGCGACGGCGGTACGGGCAGACATCGCCGACAAGTTCAACGAACAGGGGGTAAACCTGCACTTCCGCCACGTCAACACCTTTGGCGGCAATCCCGCGGCCTGTGCAGTGGCATTGAAAAACCTGGAGATCATGGAAGAAGAAAAGCTGATCGAAAAGGCGGAACGGCTCGGCGTGGAACTGCGGGAAAAGCTCGCGTTCCTGGAGAATCACCCGCATGTGGGCGACATCCGCAGCTTCGGCTTCCTGATGGGCATTGAAATGGTGGAGAATCGGGACACCAAGGAACCGGCCGCCCCCGACAAGCTGACCAGGGTGATCGCCGCCTGTAAGCAGCGCGGCCTGATCATCGGCCGCAACGGGGACACGGTTCCCGGCTACAACAACATCCTGACGCTCTCCCCGCCGTTCTCCACGACCAGCGACGACCTTGATTTCATCGCCCGCGTCCTGCGGGAAGCGTTTGAGGAATTGGCCTAGTACAGGCACAAAATTCTCGATAAAAGCGATACGGCACTGTTTCCCGCGGGCAGCGCGGCCTTTCCAGCCCGTCCCCCTGGGAAAACGGTGCCGTTTTTTTGCAGGAAAAACAGCGGCGAAGTGGAAGTGATGCGGGATGACCTTGCAATCTTGTGCACAAAATGCACGGCGTTGCGTTTGCGATTGGGTTAACATACATACCAAAAGGATGGCGTGAGAATGGATTGGGTCAAACGAATGAATGAGGCGATTCGTTATATCGAAGATCATCTTGCCGACGAGATTGATTACGCGGAAGCGGCCAAAGTGGCCTGCTGCTCTGCGTACCACTTTCAACGCATGTTTTCTTTCATGGCCGAAGTATCGCTGTCGGAATACATCAGGAGACGGCGTCTCACCTTGGCGGCATTTGAACTGCAAAACAGCCGGATCAAAGTCGTGGATGTTGCCCTCAAGTACGGCTATGATTCGCCCGAGGCATTTGCCCGGGCGTTTCAAAACCTGCACGGCACGACGCCGACGGCTGCACGCAGTGCCGGGACAAGACTGAAGGCCTTTCCGCGCATATCCTTTCAATTTTCAATCAAAGGCGCTGTGGAAATGAGCTACAGGATCGAGGACGTCGGCGGATTTTCCCTGGTCGGTTGGAAAGAGCGCGTCAACACGGAACAGGCGTTTCACACGGTGCCCGGCATCTGGAAGGATGCAGGTGAGCGGGGAATTTTTGAAAAACTATGGGAGATGCGCAAGGCAAACCACCCGATGTGCGGAATCCTGGGGGTCTGTGCGAATGGAGAATGGGGCAGGAGCGAAGCATTTGACTATATCATGGCGATTGTGTCTGACCAACTGCCGCCAGACGGCATGGTCAAAATGAACGTTCCGGCAGCGACGTGGGCCGTGTTTGAGGTGCCCGGCTCCCCGGACGGTATGCAGGATATCTGGAAACGTCTCTACACGGAGTGGCTTCCCGCCTCCGCCTATGATCTGGCTGATTTGCCCGCAATCGAATGTTATCTGCCAGTCGAAGAGAAGAGAAACGAGCTGTGGATTCCGGTCGTACGAAGACAATCTTGACACGCCGCGGTCAGGATGGTAACGTTATGCTCAATCATAAATCAAAGTAAACAAACAGGATTAATAGGTTATTTCATAACGTTACAAGGAGGATTTGCCATGTCCAAGTCTCGTCCCCTGATTCATGCGGCGGCATCAGCCGCCCTGCTCGCCGCGATCGGCATGCCCACAGCCGTATGGGCCACACCCGCCGTCCCGCCTGTCGCAGCTGTCGTCCAATCGACACCGGCCAAAACCGTTACAAACGAGTGGGCTGCTTACATCGAACGACAGTACGGCGTCAAGCTGTCTGGCGAAGTCACGCCCGCTCAGTTTGCTGCCGCGTTGGGCAGCATTTTGGGGACGGCTTCCGGTCTAACGGAAGCACCACCTTCGATTCCGTCGCTGTTCCCGCAAGGCACAGCTGATGCCGGCAAACTGCCCGTTTGGGAAGCGCTCAGCGCGGCCGTGAAAGCGGCCGAACTGAAGGAACTGGCCTACACCTATACCGAGGAAAAAGTGGCTGCTGCCTGGAAAAAGGCGGGATGGACCTATACGAAGAACGGCGTCGTCCCGCATCAGGCGGCACAGGAATTGGCGGCCGCATTGGACAGCGGACTGGTCGCCCCCGACGCGCTGACGGGCGTAACAGCGAATGCCGCCACGACGGCGGATCTGGCGTATCAACTCCTCGGCAAAGTCGCCGAATTTCACGGTCAAAGCCAGAACGCGCTCGGGTATCTGAGCGATGACGACATCATAGGGAAGCTGGTCCAAGCCTGGAATGAGTCGCAGATCATCCGGGCCGAAGACCTGCAAAAAGTCGTGGACGAAGCGCTCAAGCAAAACCTGATCACCGGCTATAACTTGAAAGACACGCGGTTTGATCCCCATTTTGCTCCGGAGCGCACCATCACTTACGGCCACAGCGACATCGTTCACGCCATCCAGCTGATCGGCCTCCTGCGCAGCGAGGGCATTCAGGCCAGGGTGCAGCTGGAGCCGAAAACGTCCGCATTCGTCTATCTGAAAGAGTGGGGAGAACCGGTCCAGACGGAGGATTACCGTGTGGTGCCGATAGAGAACGGCAACCACATCGCCTACGCCAAAGAGTACGACCTGAGCTTTGAATTTGCCAGCGTCGAGGAGAAGCAGCGCTTTGAGCCGCTCATTCTCCGATACGCCAAACGCAACCAGGAAGACGTGACCGGCCTGTTGAAAGGTTCCTGGTGGCAGCCGCTCTACTATTCGCTGACAGAGCTGGAGGGGTATCCGGTGATCACCAACCACGTGCTGAAGGACGGCCGATTCATCGCCCAGACGTTCACCTTGAGTGAACAGTCACAACAGGTCATCGGCGGGCTGAAGAAAATCAACCCGGCGGTTACGATCTCCAGCTACCAGTTCTGGGTGGATCAGCCGTTTTACCAGTACCTGAAAGGAGAGTACAAGTAATCTAGTTTTGTTCGCCGCGACCTTTGTCCTGCTCGGCCAGATACGCCTTCATCCCGCGGATGACCATGTCGAGAATCACGTCATGCTGGGTCTTGCTGCCGACGCGGGCGCGGATTTGCTCCAGCTCCGCAGCCAGTTCGGAATCCAGGTGCAGATTGATGGTCTTTCCTTTGCTGCGGGGGTGAATCTCGTAATGGCCGGAGCACTGCCGGCCGCTGCCGTCCACTACCGCATCGGTGCCGAGCAGCTTCCGGTCGGGCAAATACAGGCACGGCGCTTCCAAAACGATATGGGTCAGTTCCTCGCTGAACCGGATGGCGAGGGGCTGCCCCTTTTTTTTGTGAAAATCGCGGATTTGCCGCGAGCGCTCCTGATTTTCCGGCGTATTGGCCAGCGTGACGACAGCCAGTTCCATAGTTCCTCCTTACGAGACAGGCAGGCGGGAAGCAGGATGTTCCGGCGGGAGCAGGTCCGCTTCCGGGATTCCGCTCACCACTTCGCCGCTGCTTTCCACCTGCACCGTGTATAGAAAACGATCCACCGCCAGCTCTGCCGAGATGACCACTGCCCATTCCTGCTGCGTTCCCCGCGTGATCCGGACACGGTCCAGCACATCGTACGCCGGCGTCAACAATCCCTTTTCATACAAAAAGCGAAACACGTCCTCGCGTGGGTAGAGAAACCGCTTGTTGCCCTGTTTCCCGGTGAGCAGGGGGAAGGCTTCCCGCTCGTCGATGACGGCGCCGAGGTGTCCTTCATCCGCCCAGCGTTTGATCGTCGCCATGCTGCCCATCCGTCCGTGCCGGGCGGCGAGCAGATCGAGGATTTCCCGCGAGGACAGGTACGCGCTGCGGCGGCGGCGCTGTTCTTCGTACGCGGCCCGCTCCGCTTCCAACTGCTTAAGTTGTTCGGTCGCCTCTGCGATTTGGCGGCGGAGCCGGGCGATCAGCAGGTCGTAATCCTTCATGCCCGCTTCATCCCTTCCACGTTTTGGTAACAGCGTATTCACCGCTGAAACCATTCATGCCATCCGGGTTGAATTGATTTCAGTGGCAAGCTACCGGAAACCGCGATGAAACGATCATAAAACTGTCATTTCCCACATTGATTAATAGCAAGCACCTGCCAGGTGGAAAAAACGTGTGAGGAGGTTGTTGGAAGATGAGCGTCCATCGTGAACCAGCGGCTGCGCGAGCGGAACTGGAACACCGATTCCGGGAAGTGGTCCCGGCGCTGAAGCCGAAAGAAGCAATCGACGAAGCCAACCGCTGCCTGTACTGCTACGACGCCCCCTGTATCAAGGCCTGTCCCACCTCGATCGACATTCCCTCCTTTATCAAAAAGATCGCGACCGGCAATATGTACGGATCAGCCCGAACGATCATGGAAGCCAATCCCGTGGGCGCGAGCTGTGCCCGCGTCTGTCCCACCGAAGTGCTGTGCGAGGGTGCCTGTGTGTTGAATCACGCGTCTCACCCCATCATGATCGGGCGCCTGCAGCGTTACGCCACTGATTGGGCGATGAAAAACGGAGCGGTGCTGTTTCAGGCCGGAGAGAAAAACGGCAAACGGGTGGCCGTTGTCGGTGCAGGGCCGGCAGGGCTGTCGGCAGCGCGGGAGCTGGCGCGGCTGGGTTATGAGGTAACCGTCTACGAGGCGAAGGAAAAAGCGGGCGGCCTCAACACGTACGGCATCGTCTCGTTTCGGCTCCCTCAGGAGATTCCGCTGTGGGAGGCGGAACAAGTCGCGGCGATGGGCGTGACGTTCGTCACCAACACCCGGGTGGGCGAGGACGTACAGCCCGAGGAACTTCTGCAGCAGTATGATTCGGTCCTGCTCGCCGTAGGGATGGGAGCGGTCCCCCCGCTTCACATCGAAGGAGAGGATTTGGACGGCGTGCTGGACGCCATCTCCCTGGTGGAGGAGACGAAAACCAAGCCGCTTACGGACGCGATGATCGGCAAAAAGGTGGTCGTCATCGGCGCGGGCAACACGGCGATTGACGCGGCCACCTGTTCAAAGCGGCTGGGTGCCGCGAACGTCCGGATACTCTACCGGCGGACAGAGCGGGAGATGACCTGTTACCAGTTTGAATACGAGTTCGCCAAGCAGGAGGGCGTGGAATTCCGCTGGCTGGTGGCCCCCACCCGCATTCTGGGCGAAAACGGCCGGGTGACCGGGCTGGAGTTGATACGGATGGAGTTGGGCGAGCCGGATGAAAAGGGACGGAAGCGGCCCGTGCCGGTTCCCGGCAGCCAGTTTGTCATTCAGACGGACTTTGTGGTAAAGGCGATCGGCCAGCAGCGTCACGTGCCTTTGATCGAAGCGTTCGGGCTGGCGCATCGGAACGGGATCGTCCAGGTGGAGGAAGGCACCTACCGCACGTCCAATCCGCGTGTATACGCTGCCGGAGATGTGATCTTCGGAGGCGGCAAGACGGATGCAATGGTGGTCGATGCCGCCAATCACGGCAAACGGGCCGCGCACGCCATCCACGCCGCGCTGAGCGGTCAGGCGCAGCCGGCGTGATGCAGGGAGAAAAGGAGGCGAAGTACCATGGCAGATCTCAGCATCAACCTGGCGGGCATTTCATCCCCCAATCCGTTCTGGCTGGCATCGGCGCCGCCAACCAACTCCGGCTACCAGGTCCAGCGGGCGTTTGAGGCGGGCTGGGGCGGAGCGGTGTGGAAGACGTTGGGTGAGCCGATTATCAACGTCAGTTCCCGGTTTGCCGGCCTGCACGTCGGCGGGCAGCGGATGATCGGCTTCAACAACATCGAGCTGATTACGGATCGTCCGCTCGAGGTGAATCTGAAAGAGATCGAAGAGACGAAAAAGAAATTTCCCAAACACGCACTGATCGCTTCGCTGATGGTGGAAAACAAGCGGGAAGCCTGGCATGAGATTGTGAAAAAAGTGGAGGCTGTCGGTGTGGACGGACTGGAGCTGAATTTCGGCTGTCCGCATGGAATGGCGGAGCGGGGCATGGGCTCGGCGGTCGGTCAGCACCCCGATCTGATCATCCAGCAGGTGGAATGGGTAAAGGAAGTGGCGCAGACCCCCGTCATCGTCAAGCTGACGCCCAATATCACCGACATCCGCTATACCGCTCGGGCGGCAGTGGAAGGCGGAGCGGATGCCATCAGCCTGATCAACACGATCAACAGCTTGATGGGTGTCGATCTGGACAGCTGGCTGCCGATCCCGCACGTGGACGGCAAAGGCGCGCACGGCGGATACTGCGGCCCGGCCGTAAAACCGATCGCCCTCAACATGGTGGCGGAGTGCGCCCGCGATCCGAAGGTAAACGTCCCGATCTCCGGCATCGGCGGAATCTCCACCTGGCGTGACGCCGTCGAGTTTTTGCTGATGGGAGCGACGGGAGTGCAAGTGTGTACAGCGGCGATGCACCACGGTTTTCGCATCGTCGAGGACATGATCGACGGGCTGAACAACTACCTCGATCAGCGCGGCATCAAATCAGTCATGGACATCGTCGGCAAAGCGGTCCACACCTACTCCGACTGGGGCAACCTCAATCTCAACTACAAGGTGGTCGCCCGTATCAACGAAGAGACGTGCATCCATTGCAACAAGTGCCACATCGCCTGCGAAGACACGTCGCACCAATGCATCGACATCGTTTTGGATGAAGCGTCCGGCAAGGAGAGACTGGTCGTCAGGGAGGAGGACTGTGTCGGCTGCAACCTCTGTTCGATCGTCTGTCCGGTGGAGGGGACGATCGAAATGGTGGAGGTGCCGACGGGGCAGCCGCCGCTTTCCTGGAATCAGCGGCAGGCCGCGTTGGCAGCCCAGGGAAACTGCGGGACAGGCTGCGAGTAAGTCATGCGGGTAGGCCTTTTTGCATAGCTTGTACTGACAGGGGGCACGCGCCCGTGCCCATACGCCAATGGAGCGGGGAAGGGAGGAAGCGCGCATGAAAAAAGTGATTCGCGGCGGCACCGTGGTGACAGCCGCCGATACCTACCGGGCGGACGTCTTGATTGAAGGGGAGAGGGTCACGGCCATCGGCAGCGAACTGGAAGCGAACGGCGCAGAGGAGATTGACGCCACCGGCTGTTACGTCCTGCCAGGAGGGATTGATCCGCACACGCATCTCGACATGCCGTTTGGCGGGACTGTAACGGCAGACGACTTTTTTACCGGCACCAAAGCAGCGGCGTTCGGGGGCACGACCACCATCATCGACTTTTGCCTGACGAAAAAAGGGGAGACGCTTCGCTCGGCCATCGCCACCTGGCACGAAAAAGCGCGCGGCAAGGCCGTCATCGACTACGGGTTTCACCTGATGATCGCCGAGGCGAACGACCAGGTGCTGGAAGAGTTGGAGAGCGTGGTCACAACCGAGGGCATCACCTCGCTGAAAGTGTTTATGGCCTATAAAAACGTGTTTCAGGCGGACGACGAGACGCTGTTTAAAACGCTCGTGCGCGCGAGAGAACTGGGGGCGCTGGTGCAGGTGCACGCAGAGAACGGGGACGTGCTGGACTACCTGACCAAGAAAGCGCTGAAGGAAGGAAATACCGCGCCGATCTACCACGCCCTGACCCGACCGCCGGAAGCGGAAGGAGAAGCGACCGGGCGGGCCATCGCACTGACCGCCTTGGCCGATGCCCAACTGTACGTCGTCCACGTCTCCTGCGCGGCGGCCGTGCAGCGAATCGCGGAAGCGCGTGAACGGGGACTCAACGTCTTCGGCGAGACCTGCCCGCAGTATCTGGCGCTTGACATCACCGCCCTTGAAAAGCCTGGTTTTGAAGGGGCCAAATACGTCTGGTCGCCGCCGCTGCGCGAAAAGTGGAACCAGGACGTGCTGTGGAACGCGCTGAAAAACGGCATCCTGCAGACGGTCGGATCGGACCACTGCTCGTTCAACTTTATCGGCCAAAAAGAGCTGGGCCGGGACGACTTTACGAAGATTCCCAACGGCGGGCCGCTGATCGAGGACCGCTTGACCATCCTTTATTCCGAAGGCGTCCGTGAAGGGCGAATTAGTCTGAACCAGTTCGTCGACGTTTGCTCGACAAAGGCGGCCAAACTGTTCGGGATGTTCCCGAGAAAAGGCACCATTGCCGTGGGTTCTGACGCGGACATCGTCATCTTCGATCCGCGTGTCAAACGGACGATCTCCGCGAAGACCCACCACATGAACGTCGATTACAACCCGTTTGAAGGCATGGAGGTATACGGCGAGATCGTCTCTGTCCTGTCGCGGGGAGCGTTTGTTGTACGTGACAAGCAGTTTGTCGGCCAGGCGGGTGCGGGACAATTCATCAAGCGCGCCGCGTTTGAACGGCCGTAACAGGAAGGAGGAAGACAGCATGGGAAACAAGGTGACGATTGGGCTGATCCAGGCGAAAAACGACGTGCACGGGGACGAACCGGTGCACGTCCACAAGGAAAAGGCAATCGAAAAACACGTGCGGATGGTCCGCGAAGCGGCGGAAAAGGGAGCCCAGATCATCTGTCTGCAGGAAATCTTCTTCGGCCCGTATTTTTGCGCCGAACAAAACACCAAGTGGTATGAGGCGGCCGAAGAAGTGCCCGACGGCCCGACGACGCAGCTCTTTCAGTCGTTGGCACGCGAACTGGGGACGGTAATCATTCTGCCCGTGTACGAAAAGGTGGGCATCGGGACCTACTACAACACGGCAGCGGTAATTGACGCGGACGGGACGTACCTCGGCAAGTACCGCAAGCAGCACATACCGCACGTGGCGGCGGGCGGTAACGGCTGCGGATTTTGGGAAAAGTACTACTTCAAACCGGGCAATCTGGGGTACCCGGTGTTTGACACGGCGTTTGCCAAGGTGGGCGTCTACATCTGCTACGACCGCCATTTTCCCGAAGGGGCGCGGCTGCTCGGCCTGAACGGGGCGGAGATCGTCTTCAACCCGTCGGCCACCGTGGCCGGTCTCTCCGAGTACCTCTGGAAGCTGGAGCAGCCCGCCCACGCCGTCGCCAACGGATACTACGTGGCGGCGATCAACAGGGTGGGGGTGGAACCCCCGTGGAATATGGGCGAGTTTTACGGACAGTCCTACCTCGTCGATCCGCGCGGGCAAATTGTCGCCATCGGCAGCCGCGACCAGGACGAAGTGGTCATCGCCGTGATGGATAAACACCTGATCCATGAAGTGCGCAATACCTGGCAGTTTTATCGCGACCGCAGACCGGAGACGTACGAGGACATGGTCAAACTCCTTCCGTAACGCGGATCAACCATACGGCAGGGCGATGCTGCAGGCTTCTGACAGCCAGGCCTGCTCGCCCTGCCCTTCTCTGTCAGCCTGCGCCCGGCCAGGTGCAGATGCCGCCGGACGAATCGCGTCGGACGCGCCGGGCAGGGTGTTTTCATCTGCCGATGGTGTCCTCATGATTGTTCAGATAAGGGGAGGCGGGCATGAAGCAGATTGTTTATCGCGGGGTGGAGTACAAGGAAGCGCTGCGCGTAGTGGCGGCCCAGCGTTACGAGCGGGAGGAACGGCGCAGGTTCGTCAACGGCGCCAGTGCAAAAGCCGTATTTGGCCCCGGCGTCTACCTGGTCAGCAACCCGAAGATCGCCGCACAGTACGCGATCTGTCACGCGGAAACCACCTGGGATCAGGCTGCCATCCTCGCCCAGGAAGTGGAGGTGGACGGACTGGCGGAGCTGGACGAGCGATACGGGGAGAACGAACTGCGGGCGGACGCCCTGCGCTGGCGTCATACGCCGGAGCAGTTGTCGCGTTTGTCAGCAGCGAAATGTCACGAGGAATGGCTGGAGTGGACCGGGGATGAGATCCGGGCCTTTCTGCTGGATCGGGGCTTTGCCGGGATCCGCTACCGCATCAGCCGGGAGCTCACCTATTATGTCTGTTACAAGCCGCACGAGCAGATCAGCCGCATTTCACTGCTGACCGTGTTTGACATACCGGAATAGTCAGAAAGTATCGACTTGCCTACCCCTTTTTTGGTAGAATTAGACAACAAGCGACATTTTTCTCAGAGGTCCGTCCGATTTGTCAGGACTTCTGGCGCATTTATATTTGTGACATCATTCCTGCGATTCTGCCAGGGAAAAAAGGGGATGGCAAAAACATATGAAGCTGCTTCGCAATCTGAGCACACGGGCAAAGCTGTTCAATCTGGTCATGCTGATGGTCACGTTTCTGCTGATCGTCGGGGGGGCCGGGTACTGGCACCTGAATCGGGCAGAAATGCGAATGGGAGCGATGTACCAGGATCAACTGCTGCCGATCAAGAGCATCAATGACTTGCGCGCCCAAACCCGGGCGATCGAAGCCAGCGTGTACAAGATGATCCTGGAGACCAGTCCTACGAAACA
Organism: Brevibacillus sp. MCWH; assembly: GCF_013096935.1. Lineage (NCBI taxonomy): Bacteria > Bacillati > Bacillota > Bacilli > Caryophanales > Paenibacillaceae > Brevibacillus > Brevibacillus sp. MCWH. The sequence continues at coordinate 68,215 of NZ_SDLF01000016.1, forward strand.
GCTCGAAATCAAACAACAGATTGAGACGCGCATCAAGGATTCCAATCAGCTGTTGACGCAGTTGGAACAAAGCAATCTGGACAAGCGGGAAACAGCGTTTCTCCAGACGTTGAAGGACTTGAACGAAAAGTACCAGGGTGATCGCACCCGGGTTATCCAGTTGATCGAAGAAGGCAACCAGGATGAGGCGTACAATTATTTTCGCGCGACGGAAGCGACACTGGACGGCATCAACCAGGAATTGAAGTCGTGGGCGGATTACAACTCGCAGACGGCCGAAGACATTCACCGTCAAAATACGCAGGAATCGCGGGAGGCGGAGATGACGCTGATCATCACCATCGGAGCGGCTCTGCTGCTGGCGATGTCCATCGGGTACGTGATCGCCCGGATGATCGCCGATCCGCTGAAGAAAGTAGCGTCCAAACTGGATGAGTTGGCCGGGGGTGATCTGACCGTGCAGCCGGTCGACTTTGAGGGCAAGGACGAGGTGGGCACGCTGGGACAGGCCTTCAACAAGCTGGTCATTCAGCTTCGCTCGTTGATCGGCGAGGTGAAGCTGGCGGGCGAGCAGGTGGCGGCTTCGTCCGAGCAGTTGACGTCCAGTGCCGAGCAGACGGCCAAGGCCGCCGAACAAGCTGCCGCCGCCATCCAGGAAATCGCGACCGGCTCCGAAGTGCAGACGCAGCGGACTGCGGAGAGCGTGCGGGTCATGGAGGAGTTGGGCACGGCCATCCAGCGGATTGCCGCGACCGCCGGCACCGTCTCCGAGTCTTCGGTGCGGGCGGCGCAAGAGGCGGAACAGGGCAACGAATACATCGTCAAGGCCGTGGAACAAATGTCTGCTGTCCAAGCGGCGGTGAATCGCGCCGCCGAGATGGTGACACTGCTGGGGGCTCGTTCGGAAGCGATCGGCGAAATCGTTCAGGTGATCACCGGCATTGCGTCGCAGACCAACCTGCTCGCCCTGAACGCTGCGATCGAAGCGGCGCGGGCCGGCGAACAAGGCAGGGGATTTGCCGTCGTGGCCGACGAAGTGCGCAAGCTGGCAGAGCAGTCCGAGAATTCGGCGCAGGAGATCGCCCGCCTCATTGGCGATATTCAGCTTGAGACCGGCCAGGTGATTGCCGCGATGAACCAGGGCACAGCGGAGACGGAGGCGGGCAGCGTGGCGGTTCGGGAAGCGGGTATGGCGTTTCAGCGCATCGTCAGCGCAGCCCAGGCGGTCGCCGAGCAGATTCAGGAGGTCTCGGCGGCAACTGAGCAGATGACGGCAGGTGTCCAGCAGGTCGCCTCGTCCATGGATGAAATGAATCGTCTGGCGCAGGAAGCGGCCGTTCACACCCAGGGTGCAGCTGCCAACTCCGAGGAACAGCTCGCCTCCATGCAGGAAATCGCACGTTCGAGCGAAAATCTGAACCGTCTGTCGCAGCAATTGCAGCAGATGATCAGCCGGTTCATCACCTGATCGAACAAAACAAAGACTGGCAGGACGTTTGGTTCTGCCAGTCTTTTTTGCGCGCCGCTCAGGAAGCCTGCTGCTCGACGCTTCGGGCGGTGATGTTCTCGTAGTCTGCTGCGCTCATCCGGTTCGGGGTGTTTTTCATCAGCCAGGTGTAGATGACGAGGGAAATCAACAGGCCGCAGGTCCAGGCGTTGTCCCAGACAATGGTCAGGCCGGGGATCAGCTTGCAGACAAACGGCACGGCGATGCCGATCAGCATGGCCCAGATGGCCCGCATGTTATAACCGCTTTTGTACGAATACATGCCGTTCAGCCGGTACAGTTCAACCAGATGGATGCGCCGTTTGCGCACCAGCCAGTAATCGGCGATGGCGATCCCGTCGATGGGACCGAGCAGAGCCCCGTACGTCCCCAACCAGAGGAAGATGTAGTTGCTGAAGTTCTCCAGGATGTACCATGGCTGCATCAGCAGGGCGATGATTCCGGTGAGGATCGCTCCGGCGCCAAACGACATCCGGCGCGGTACCAGGTTTTCAAAGGCGCGGGCCGGTGCCACGACGTTGGCTGCCACGTTTGTCGTCAGCGTCGCCAAAATAATCCCCAATGTTCCCAAAAAGATCGCCAGCGGGGAGAATTTGGCCAGCACCGCTGCCGGGTCCCAGATGGCTTCTCCGTAGATGACCACTGTGGCGGATGCTACGGCCACGCCGATGAACGAGAACCCGCCCATGGTAGTCGGCAGGGCGACGGACTGTCCGACCATTTGGGCTTTCTGACTCTTGGCGTAGCGGCAGAAGTCCGGGATGTTCAGCGCCATCGTCGACCAGAAGGCGATCGCGCCCGTCAAGGCGGGGAAAAACACCTTCAGGAAGTCGGCGGTCGTGGTCAGTTTGGACGGAGCGGAGAGCATCGGTCCCCAGCCGCCCGCTTTGGTGATCGCCCAGACGAGCAGCGCCAGGCCCATGACAATCAGTGTGGGCGCGGCCCAGAACTCCATCCGTCTGATCGCTTCCGGCCCGCGGTAGGCGATCCAGACGTTCAGCGCCCAGAAGCCAAAAAAGGCGATCCAGGTGTGGCCGGGAACGTTGCCCCAGCCGCCCAACGATTGCAGCAGGGTGTCGATGGCCGTCCCGCCAAACCAGCAGTTGATGCCGAACCATCCCGCGCCGATCAAACCGCGGGCCAAGGCGGGAATGTGAGCCCCTTTGGAGCCAAACCAAAGACGGGCGAAGACCGGATACGGAATGCCAAATTTCGTTCCGGCGTGAGAGTTGAGCAAAATAGGAATGAGGACGATACAGTTGCCGAGAATGATCGTCAAAATGGCCTGCCACCAGTTCATGCCAAGCGAGATGAGCCCGGCTGCCATCGCATAGGTGGGCAGACAGATGGACATGCCGATCCAGAGACTGGCGAAGTTGTAGGTGGTCCAGCTGTGCTCCTCCCGGTTTGTGGGACGGAGGCCGTCGTTGTACAGCGGACTATCCCGGATCAAATTTTCGCCATCTTTCGTCAACGTGACGATGCCGTCCACCTCTACCTGTGTCTTCATCGCAATCCCTCCTTTTGTGAATAATCCCGAGCGCGGCCAAGCCGATCGGTTGTCTTGGGCGCCGGATGCTACATTATATTGGGCTGTATGACCTGTGATTACAGAATTTTCGGACATTAAAAAACCCGGAACAAGCTGTTCCGGGTTCGGTTGTTGCTGTCGAACACAGTCGATTATTTGGGGAAATATTCCTTCCAGCGACGATCCACCAGAGCGGCGATGTCGGGCCGGGTCCACACTTCATCGGGATAAAACGGCTTCATTCGGGCATCGACGATGAGCGGTCCCTCGTACCGGATTTTGTTGCGGACAATCGTCGAACGGGCGTACAGGTCGTGAGCCGGGTCGAAGCGGGTAAAGACGGTCCAGAGGAAGCGGCTCTGGCTCTCGGCGATGGACGCGTCATCCACGATGCAGATCATCGGCCAGTCGCTCAGGTGCTCGTTGGCGTAGGGCAGCAGTTCTTCCCCCAGTTCCGGCCGTTCTTCAAAACCGGGGCCAGAAATGACCAGACAGCCCGGGCAGAACGCTTCGATTTTGGCAATGCCGGGGATGCCTTCGCCGCTGTACGCGTGCGGCAGCTCACGCACCGGATCGCCGATGCCCAGCATGACTCCCTTGGAGCCATGGTTGAACTTGCGGCCTGTGTAGTCGAGCGTATCGTTTGACGTGTCGTTTACAATCAAGAGGTCGCGCTCCGGCTGGAAGCGGGCGAGCACGATTTCCAACAAGTGCTTGAAATTGCTCAGGTCGCACGGAACGTCCGTCACCATCAAAAACTTGGTCAGGGTCAGCTGTCCTTCACCCAGGATGCGAAACGCGTGGGCCATCGCTTCCTTGTAATAGCTCTCCCTGACGATCGCTCCGGCCAGTGCGTGGAAACCGGTCTCGCCGTATGTCCACAGCGCCTTGACGCCGGGCATGACGATCGGGAAGAGCGGGGACAGCAGCCGCTGCAGGTACTCGCCGATGAAGAAGTCTTCCTGCCGAGGCTTGCCGACGACTGTGGCCGGGTAGATCGCGTCTTTGCGCCGCCACATCTGCTTTACGTGGAAGACAGGAAAGTCGTGCGTCCAGGAATAGTAACCAAAATGGTCGCCGAACGGTCCTTCCGGTCGGCGCGTGTGCGGCGGGACTTCTCCGGCAAAGACGAACTCCGCTTCCGCCACGATCCGGTGCGGATGGTTGGGTACTTCGGCCATATGCAGCTTGTCACCCATCAGCAGCGAAGCGAATACCAATTCCGGCACCATCTCTGGCAGCGGCGCGATGGCCGAAATGATCAGCGCCGGCGGTCCGCCGATCGTGAGCGTCACAGGGAGCGGCTGGTTCCGCTTTTCCGCCTCGTGGTAGTGGAAACCGCCGCCTTTGTGAATCTGCCAGTGCATGCCGGTCGTGTTTTTGTCGTAGATCTGGATGCGGTACATGCCCAGGTTGTGTTCTTTGGTCTCGGGGTGCTCCGTGTAGACGAGCGGCAGGGTGACGAACGGACCGCCGTCCAGATGCCAGCTTGTGAGCGCCGGCAATTGGGTCATGTCCACGTCGGTCGTGGACAGCTCCATGACCGGTGCTTTGGATTGCGGCACGGTTCTGGTCCCGGTGCGCAAGATTCCCATGAGCGGCGAACGCAGTTCCCACAATCCCGACAGCTTGGGCGGCAGGAGCTTGTCCAGGCCGTTCACCAGCTCCCGGATGATCGACTCCGGTCTGGGGCCAAACGCCATGTCGACCCGCTCCACCGTCCCAAACAGGTTGGTGACGACGGGAAATGATTTGCCTTTTACATTGGTAAACAGAAGTGCTGGTCCTCCGTCTTCAATCACGCGGCGGTGAATTTCCGCCAATTCCAAATACGGGTCAACCGGCGCGTCGATTTCCACCAACTGGCCGGATCGCCGCAGTTGTTCCATAAACGTACGCAGATTTGCGTGCATCTGTCGTAACCTCCACATCCGCTTCAATTCCCTCTCTACTGTACACGAACGGCGCTGGCGAATCTACCTTTTTTCCTGCGGGGGATGGTAAGATGAACGAGAGGTGAACCAACGATGATTTCAGCACGATTGCGCATGACGCTGCAAACGCGAATGATTCTGCTGATGACGCTTGTCATCATCGTCTTGATCGGATCGATGGGCGCGGTGTTTTCTTCGATGATTGCGGCCACGATCGAAGACCAGGTGGGAAAACGCGCCCTGAGCGTGGCCAAGATCATGGCCAATCTGCCGCAGGTGCGCGGCGCTTTTGCCACCGGCCACCCCACGCAGATTATCCAGCCGATCGCGGAGAATGTGCGCATGCAAGCGGACGCTGAGTTCGTCGTGGTGGGAGACCGGAACGGGATACGCGTTGCCCATCCGCTGCCGGACCGCATCGGCCGGGAAATGGTGGGCGGCGACAACGAACCGGCGCTGCTGCACGGCCAGTCTTACGTCTCCAAAGCCGTGGGCAGCCTGGGGCCGTCATTGCGGGGAAAAGTGCCGATTCATAACGACACAGGGGACGTGATCGGGGTCGTCTCGGTCGGCTTTCTGCTGGAGGATATCGAAGCGGCGATCGACAGCTACCAGCAAAGGGTGATGCTGATTCTTGCCCTTGGCGTTCTGTTTGGCACGGCCGGTGCGATCTGGCTGAGCCGGTACGTCAAGCGGGCCATCCTCGGCCTGGAGCCGGAGGAGATCGCCTCCTTGTACATGGAGCGAAATGCCGTGCTGGAATCGGTCCGCGAGGGGATTATCGCCATCAACCGCCACGGCAAGGTGACGATGGCCAACAAGGCAGCGATCCAGATTCTGGACCTGCCGGACGAAGAACTGCGGGACAAGCCGATCCTGGAGCTTTTGCCGGACAGCCGGATGCTGGAGGTGCTGGAGTCCGGGGAGCATCAGTTGGACCGGGAGAGCACGATTGCCGGAAAAGAGATCATCGTCAACCGCGTACCGATCAAGTGGATGGGCAAGGTGGTCGGCGTCGTCAGCAGCTTCCGCCTCAAATCGGAAATTGACCAGTTGACGTCCGAACTGTCCCAGGCGCGGCGGTATGCGGACGTGCTGCGAGCGCAGACGCACGAATTTCACAATCTTCTGTATACGATCTCCGGCCTGCTGCAGTTGGGGTCGATTCAGGAAGCGATCGAACTGATCACGAGTGAGACTTCGGCGGAGCAGGAACTGGTCCTGTTCCTCGCCAAGCAGGTGCCTGACCCGCTGATCGGGGCGCTGCTGTTGGGCATGCACAATCGGGCCAAGGAACTGAAAATTCAGTTTTCTGTCAATCGGGACAGCCGGTTGAAGGAGCTGCCGCCCGACATCAATCGGCAGCAGGTGGTCGTAATGCTGGGCAATCTGATACAAAACGCATTGGAAGCAGTTGGGGAGATGAAATCCGGCCCCAAAGTGGTGGAATGCTACCTGTCGGACGCTGGCAGCGAGATTTTGTTTGAAGTGGAAGACTCCGGGCCGGGCGTGGACGACTCGATGCGGGAGAAGATTTTTGAGCACGGCTTTTCGACCAAACCGGGCGAGCATCGCGGCATCGGGCTGGCCAAGGTGAAAGGCATCGTCGAGGAGTTGGGCGGATACATTCTGATCGGAAAAAGCGAGTGGGGCGGCGCGTTGTTTACGGTGTCGCTCGGCAAAAGAACGGAGGGAAAAGCATGAAGCCCGTAGAGGTAGTAATCGTGGAAGATGACATTCGCATCATTGACATTAATCGGCGGTTTGTGGAAAAGATCGAAGGATTTCGCGTCATCGCCACCGCGACCAGCGGGGAGGAGGCCAAGGAACTGATCGCCCGTGCCAAGCCGCACCTGGTCCTCTTGGACGTCTATCTGCCGGACACGTTGGGGACCGAGCTGGTCTGGCAGATGAGGCAGCAGCATCGCGACGTGGACATTATCATGATCACTGCCGCCAAGGAGATCGAGATGGTGCAGCACGCCCTGCGCGGCGGGGTGTACGACTACATCGTCAAACCGCTGGTGTTTGAACGCTTCCGCGAACGGTTGGAGAGCTACCGGGAGCATTTCTGGCGCACCCGGGAAGCAGGCGAGGTGGACCAGGAAGAGATCGACCGGATGTTGACCCGGCGGCTTGCGAGCGCGAAGCCGCGCGATTCGCTCATTCCCAAGGGGATTGACGCGCTTACACTGGACAAGGTGATCAGCGCCATCAAACGGGCGGACAAGTTGGGCCTCTCAGCCGAAGAGGTGGGCCGGGAGATTGGCACCAGCCGCACCACGGCGCGCCGCTACCTGGAGTACCTGGTGGCAGAAGGAAAAGCGCAGGCCGATCTGGTGTACGGTACCGTAGGACGGCCGGAGCGAAAATACAGTTTGCTGTGAGATGGATTCCCGGACGCGGGACGCCAGCGGTGCACAATATGAACAAAATGAACAAAATATTCTAAATATTACTTATGAACATAAACTGTTCAGCCTCCCTCCAGCGTGCTACGTTTATCTCAGTTTTGGATGCGCTTACAAAAAACGTTGGAGAAGGGGGCTTCAGTATGAAAAAACGAATCACTCTGACAGCGCTGTCCGTCGTCATAAGCCTGGCGCTTGCCGCGTGCGGCGGGGGGAACGGCACAAATAGCACTGCCACCGGGCAGGGGGGCTCGGCTGGTTCCGGGTATCCGGACAAGCCGATCGTCATCGTCGCTCCGTCCGGCGCGGGAGGGGGCTGGGACAAGACCGCCCGCTCCGTCGCCAAGGTGCTCGGCGAGAGCAAGCTGGTCAATCAGGCGATCACGGTGGAAAACAAGCCGGGCGGCGGCGGTGTGGTCTTTCTCGCCGATTACGTCAGCAAGGAAAAAGGGAACGCGTACCGGCTGTTTGTCAACTCACCGCCAATCTTGATCAACCACAACAAGAAGGAGGGCAACAGCCCGTTTGGGTTCCGCGACGTCACTCCGCTGGCACAGTTGACCAGGGATTACGGCGCCCTCGTGGTCAAGGCGGACTCGCCGTATCAGGACGTGAAGAGCCTGCTTGCGGCCATCAAGGAAAATCCGTCTGCCGTCACAGTGGCGGGCGGGTCGGCTCCCGGCTCGATGGATCATCTGATCGCTGTATTGCCGGCAGCCAAATATGGCATTGATCCGAAAGCAGTCAAATACGTCTCCTACGACGGCGGCGGCGAAGCGATGGCGGCGCTGCTCGGCGGCAACGCGGACATGATCGCGACTGACGCATCCAGCGTGGGCGAGTACCTGAAAGCGGGCAAAATCCGTGTGCTGGGCATCACGTCCCCCGAACGGCTGGGCGGTGACCTGAAGGACGTGCCGACGCTGATAGAGCAGGGGATTGACGCCGAATTTAACATCTGGCGCGGCGTATTTGGCCCGGCCCAGATGCCGGCTGACGCCAAGGCCTATTGGGATGCCAAATTAAAGGAACTGTCCGAGAGCGAGGCGTGGAAAAAAGAGCTGGCTGTAAACGGCTGGGAGAGCGAATACCGGGATTCCGCCAGCTTTACAGCTTTCCTCGAAGAGCAGGACAAATTGGTCAAGGAGCTGTTGACTTCTCTGGGTATGTCCAAGTAAGGAGAGGGCAGCCCTCTCCATTCTGCGGTCTTTTTCATTCATCATGAGGAGGTAACCATGAACAAGACATTTGATCGCACCAGCAGCATCCTCTTTGCCTTGATCGGGGCGCTGTTTGTCGCGGAAAGCCGCAACATTTCCACCAGCGCCTACGGCAGCGAAGTGGGCCCCAACCTGTTTCCGATGGGGCTGGGCATCATTTTGATCCTGCTGAGTCTTCGCCTGTTTTGGGAGACGTTCCGCTACCGGGAGTCGGTCACGTCTGCTGTCGTGCTCCGACACAAGCGCTTTTTGCTGATGTTATTGGCGACCGTTTTGTACGCCTGGTTTTTGGAGGATATTGGTTACGTCATCAGCACGTTTTTCTTTTTGCTGGCCGGGTTTCGGCTGATGGGCAGCGCCAGTTGGTGGAAGTCGGCCGCTGTCGCGCTTGCCTTTTCTGGCGGGGTCTACGCCGTCTACGTGCACATCCTGAAAGGAACGCTGCCAGGTTTTCCGACCTGGCTTGGCTTGTAGGGAGGGAGACGCATGGAAGCTTTGCAGTATTTGGCGGATGGCTTCACGATTGCCCTGCAATGGCACAATCTCGTCTACGCCTTTGTCGGTGTGCTGATCGGGACGTCGGTCGGGGTGCTGCCCGGTATCGGCCCGATGAGCGGGGTGGCGCTGCTGCTGCCGGTTACCGCCTCGCTGACAAACGGGCTGTCTCCCGAACAGGCCGCAGCAAGTGCGCTGATCCTCCTCGCGGGAGTTTACTATGGCGCGATGTACGGCGGTTCCACCACGTCGATCCTGCTCAATACGCCCGGCGAGTCATCCTCCGTCGTCACGACGCTGGACGGCTATCAGATGGCGCGGCAGGGGCGCGCGGGAGCTGCCCTGTCGATTGCGGCAATCGGTTCATTCGTCGCCGGTATAGTGGCGCTGGTGGCCCTGGTGTTTTTGGCGCAGCCGCTGTCCGAAGTGGCCCTCACGTTCGGCCCGGCCGAATACTTTTCGCTGATGATACTGGGGCTGTGCGCGGTCAGCGGCCTGGGCGGGAAGTCGATGACCAAGGCGCTGATCATGACCGTCTTCGGCCTGTTGCTGGCGACGATCGGTATCGACAACGTGTCCGGCGTAGCGCGGTTTACCTACGATATTCCCGACCTGTACCAAGGGTTGGAATTCCTGACGATTGCCGTCGGGCTGTTTGCGCTCGGCGAAGTGTTCAAGACCATTCTCGAGGCGGACGGAACGGAAGCGCAACTGATCAAGGTGGACCGCATCCTGCCGACCAAAGCGGACTTGAAGCGAAGTGCCGCCCCGATCGCAAGGGGGTCCCTGCTGGGCTTTTTCATCGGCCTCCTGCCGGGCGCGGGCGCGACGCTGGCGTCGTTCTTTTCCTATATCGTGGAGAAAAAGGTGAGCAGACAGCCGGAACGGTTCGGCAAAGGGGCGATTGAAGGTGTGGCCGCTCCGGAGTCGGCCAACAACGCGGCGTCCGGCGGAGCGATGATTCCGCTGCTTACCCTCGGGATTCCCGGCTCCGGGACGACGGCGATCCTCATGGGAGCGCTCCTGATGTACAATGTCCAGCCCGGTCCGCTGCTCTTTTCCGATCACCCGCAGGTGGCCTGGGGGCTGATCGCCAGCATGTTCATCGGCAACGTAATGCTGCTGATACTCAACCTGCCGCTGGTCAAAGTCTTTGCCAAAATCATCGAGACGCCCCCTCAGTACCTGATTCCGCTGATCATCGCGATTTCCGTGTTCGGTGTCTACGCGGTGCAGATCAGCACGTTTGACCTGATGCTGCTGATCGCCTGCGGGGTGGCGGGGTATCTGCTGGCGAAAAACGATTTCCCGCTTGCGCCATTGGTGCTGGGCCTGGTATTGGGACCAATGATTGAAAACAACATGCGGCGCGCCCTCACGACATCCAATGGCGACTTCCTGATTTTCCTGCAAAAGCCGCTGTCTGCGATCTTTCTCGCCTGTGCGTTGTTGTGGCTGGTCGTGCCGATGATATTGAAACTGCGCGGCCGTCAGGTAGTCGTCAACGAAGAAGCGTAGCCCGTCCCGTTTTCCCCTGTCGACAAAAAACAGCTTGACAGGCGACCAGCGGTATTCTATTCTTGGAAAAATTCCGCAGACATGTTCGGTTGGCTGCATCGAGCTTTATTTCGGAGAAGGAGGAGTATTTGCATCATGCTGGAGATTGCTCCTGTCACGCTGGAAGGGGAAAGGGTGCGGCTGGAACCGCTCGGCCGCCATCATGTGGACGGCCTGTGGGAAGCGGGACGATACGAACAGATATGGACATACATGTCGGTCGTGTTTCGGCAGCCGACAGATGCGGAGCAGTTCGTGAACCAGGCATTGCAGGCGCAGGAGGCGGGAACCGAACTGCCATTTGCGATTGTGGATCGCCGGAACGAAAAAGTAATAGGCAGTACCCGTTTTCTCAACATTTCTCGCAAGGACCGGGGACTGGAGATCGGCTTTACCTGGCTGACCCCGTCCGTATGGAAGACGCCGGTTAACACAGAGTGCAAGTGGCTGCTGTTGCGCCACTGTTTTGAAACCTTGGGCTGCATTCGCGTCCAGTTAAAGACGGACGCCCGCAATCTCAACTCGCAGCGGGCGATCCAGCGCATCGGCGGCGTCCGCGAAGGCGTGCTGCGCAATCACATGATTGTCCGCGACGGATACATCCGCGACTCCGTCTACTTCAGCATCCTTGATCGAGAGTGGCCGGCGGTGAAGAAGAAATTGCAATTGTTGCTGTTTGGTGAATAACGGCCCGTTCCGATTGTGGCCGTCCCGTAATGGTGTGTACAATAAGCGTGTGCAACACTGTTACGGGAATGAGGGCTGCGATGAATCGGACACATGCTTTGGCCAGATGCGTGCTGATAGTTGGCGATCTGGCCGCTTTTCTGCTCTTTACCTACTACGGAAAACGGGCCCACGGGCTGCCTGCCGACGCTGCGGGGATTTTGGCGACGGCTGCTCCGTTTTTGCTCGGCTGGCTGGCCGCCGCGCTGTTGTTGGGGGTTTACCGCCCCCATAGGTACGAGCGGCCGGGAAAACTGATCCTCATCACTGTGGCGGCGTGGACGGTGGCAGCGCCGATTGGCCTCATCATCCGCGCACTGTGGCTGGGCACGCCGATCACGCTGATGTTCGCGGTGGTCGCGTATGGGCTCATGCTCATGTTTCTGCTTGGTTGGCGCATCCCCTTTGGATTCGTTCACACGCTGATTCGCCGCCGGAATACGCCGCGCTGATAAAAGCCCGGAACTTCGGAGACGCTAGCCAGTGACGACAATCCAGGGGAGGTGTGCACATGGGCAAGAACAACAACAGCAAAGACCTCGGGAAAAATCGCGGGAAGACGCTGGATGAGCACGATCAGAACACCAATCTGCGTCAGTCCCAGCACAATGATCGGAACAAGCAGGAGTAACTAAAAACCGCCGGTGAATCCGGCGGTTCAGATTGCAGACAAACTCCCTCGTTACCATTGGCAGTAGAGGGAGTTTGTCCTGTATGTATTCGAAGGTGAAGCGGAAATGAAGGGCATTGTGCCTCCCTTTGCCTGACTTCCATAGCCAATTGGCCAGTTTTTTTAAATTCATACAAGCAAAGACAAGCATCGCCTGCATTGTCACTTTTTTCAGTCCTCGTAAAGTGGTCCAACGCAAACCATGCTTCTCCTTTAAATCCGCAAATACGCGCTCAATGGTTTCTTTCCGGCGTGCGTAAAGGCGTTTATTCACTTCAGTATGTCGCAGATGCTCTACTTCGTCTAGGTAATCCGCCCAAATATGACGACTGACTCGCTTCACAGCCTCCCGGCTCTCTGTACACAGGGGGCGGAATGGGCAATGGTTGCATTCGCCTGGGTCGGAACGGTACATACGGTAGCCGTCACGAG
>NZ_SDLF01000170.1:0-441 GCF_013096935.1 Brevibacillus sp. MCWH
CAACTTGCCGCGTTCAGCGGTTGTTAATTCCAAGTCTTCCGGGCGAATAACAATATCGACTTGTTCATTTTTTGAAAATCCGTAATCGACGCACGTAAATTGTTGATTAGCAAATTCGACAACAAAATCATCAACCATCGTTCCGACAATGATGTTTGACTCCCCGATAAAATCGGCAACGAAACGATTGACAGGCTCATCATAAATATCTTTCGGTGTGCCGCGTTGTTCAATTTTTCCTTTGTTCAACACGAAAATTTCATCTGACATGGCAAGTGCTTCTTCTTGGTCGTGAGTGACGAAAATAAACGTAATACCGAGCCTCCGCTGTAATTCACGCAACTCATATTGCATTTCTGTCCGCAGCTTTAAATCGAGGGCGGAAAGCGGCTCATCTAACAAAAGGACGTCCGGTTCATTGACGATGGCGCGAGCGATGGC
>NZ_SDLF01000171.1:0-439 GCF_013096935.1 Brevibacillus sp. MCWH
AGGAAAATATTATCTTTATCGAAAGGAGGGGCATAGATGCCAAGTATCATTGCAGTTGAATTAGCTGAACTTCCTTACCGCGTTTCACAAAACGAGGTGATGGTTGCAATAAAACGCATGTTTCAACACCGTTCTGAACATATTGATCGGTTATTATCCATTTTTCAACATGATCATATTCAATCAAGATCGCTTGTACAACCATTAGATTGGTATATGCAGACTCATTCGTTTGCTGAGAAAAATGAGCTGTATATTGAGCATGCTGTTCGATATGGAAAAGAGGCGATTGTGCGCTGTTTACATCGTGCAAATATTGTTTTTGAAGACGTTGAAGCAATCTTTTTCATTTCAACGACGGGAATTGCTACACCGAGCATTGAGGCAAGAATCATAAATGAACTTCCTTTTTCTGTACACACGAAACGCATCCCCATAT
>NZ_SDLF01000172.1:0-439 GCF_013096935.1 Brevibacillus sp. MCWH
GTTGTCAACTTACCTTTTTCACCATTTTCGCTAATTTTAATTAGCTCTTCTATGTTATAAACTGTTAAAATTTTCTTAAACATCTTTTCTCCTATTTCAGGGATTCCTATAGCCCCTAATAGTTGATAATCAAACACTTCCTTTCTAGAATTTATTCCATCTATTATTTTATTAAATAATTTCTCTCCGAATCCTTCTAACAGTAATATTCTTTTCTTATGTTTCTCCAATCTGTATAAGTCTTCAATACTTTTTAATACCCCCTCCTTATACAGATTAGTTATTATTCCTATTGAAATATTAGGGATTGACATTTTCGTTACATAGTTCATTATCTTACCGATCATTCTTGACTCACATTCAATGTTAACACATTTCAATACAGGTTCTTTAATTAATTTTTGTCCACAATACGGACAAGTAGTAGGAGTTACTATTT
>NZ_SDLF01000173.1:0-438 GCF_013096935.1 Brevibacillus sp. MCWH
GCTAGAATAACAGTATTTTTTATTCCTAATACAGAATATGGGTTATATACAGTAAACAGAACTACTTTAAATACACATAAAAACAAATTATCTTTACAAAGTTTAGGTCTTTCAAATAACTTGGATACTGAAACTAAGTATGTAAACTTTGTTGTAAATAATAAATTGTTGTTTAAGGCTATAATTAATAACCCAACAGCTTCTAATCAACTATTAAAATTTGTAAACAATAGCAGTCTTCCTACTGAAAATAAAACAGTTCATTTAAATATTTTTGGGTTAAGAAACATTATTGAGATACAAACAATTTCGGGCACTCAAAAGTATTTTAAGGTACCATTGAGAAACATGCCTATTCCTAAAGATTCTATTTTAATTTTCAGAAACGATGGATCGGATAACAAAACATTTGCACATGATATTACACTCACTCAGTAC
>NZ_SDLF01000174.1:0-438 GCF_013096935.1 Brevibacillus sp. MCWH
AATAAAAAGTAAGTGGTTTTAATTTTTCCACTTACTTTTTATTTTTCATCGCTATTTTCGGAACTCTTCTTAACTTAAAGTTTTCAATAGCTTCTTTCATGAAATATTCATGACAATTAAAATAAACTTTTTTGTCTACTTTGTAGTAAGTTCCATCTTCTTTCATTTTATAACAATTGAATGTGTCATCCCAATATCTTCTTATAATATTGAGAAGTTTTTCTCTAACTTCTTCCTCTGTTATAGGGACCATTATTTCTAAACGTCTATCTAAATTTCTTGATAATAAATCTGCACTAGAGATAAATACTTCCTCTTTACCTCCATTATGAAAGTAGTAAATTCTACTATGCTCTAAATATCTACCTATAATACTTTTTATTACTATATTTTCATTTATAGGTTTCATAGAGCATATTCCTCTACATAATATTTTTA
>NZ_SDLF01000175.1:0-437 GCF_013096935.1 Brevibacillus sp. MCWH
GTCATCATTTGGGGCGTTTATTCAGCCTGCGCCAAAGCGGTGATGACATCGTACTCTCCGCTTGCGGCGACGTTTTGGTCTGGCGTATTTGGCGTCATCGGATTGCTGCCGTTTCTTTCTTCTTTTTCCGTTCATGATGTGAACGTCTCCTTTTCGCTTGCGCTTTTATATACGAGCGTTGGGGCGACGGTGCTCGCGATGTTTCTTTGGAACGTCGGCGTCAAACGAGTTGGTGCGACGACAGCGGGCATGTTTTTAAATTTTAATCCGCTTTTTACTGCCTTGTTTGCATACATACTTCTTGGAGAAACGTTAACGCCACCACAATGGATCGGTTCATTCGTCACCATTGCAGGCGTCATATTGTTTACAAAAAAATAGAAGGGGCGTTATTCCCCTTCTTTTTCTTCATATGGATGAGCAACCCAACCGGATGG
>NZ_SDLF01000176.1:0-437 GCF_013096935.1 Brevibacillus sp. MCWH
AATATGCTGCCATTATTGCATACCTCCTAACAAAAGGTCGTCTAGTGCTTGGTGCATGATTTCAATTCGTTCTTTCAATTCCGCATTTTCTTGTTGCAATTGCAAAATTGGATTCGGTGGTAATGGTGGTAATTGTTCTCCTGCGGTTTCGTTTTGAACTGGAACCTCTACTCTGTGTGAAACATTTACTCCATCGCGGGTATATTCAATTACTCGCATACCGTTTTCAACAAATTCTCTTAATACCTCTATCATTTCATTCCCTCCTTATTAAACCAATGCGTATTCTACGACACCGTTTAAGTTAGTTGATCCGCCTTGCGCAAATGTTTGTGCCATTTCTATTTTGATTGATGAATTAAAGGCAATTTCTTGAATTAAATCAAAACAAGATTGTCTAGCTACATCACTTCCACCGCCTATGGACAATGCCGGAG
>NZ_SDLF01000177.1:0-436 GCF_013096935.1 Brevibacillus sp. MCWH
ATCATATCCCTGCTGTTCCAAAAAAGCAGCGCAATTGTGAATGGACTGATGCTCCATGGCAGTTGTAATAAAATGTCTTTTCGTTTTTGGCAGGCCGTTTAGCAATGATTGAATGGCCAGAAAATTGGATTCAGTGCCGCCGCTTGTAAAATAGATGCCGCTTGCTTCTCCGCCAATGATGTTGGCGATTTTTTCACGGCAGTACTCCAGTATGTGCTTTGCTTTTCCTCCTGCATCATGCAGGCTGCTGGCATTTCCGTACATATCCACACTAAGCTTCTGATATACAATAAGGGCTTCCTCACAAATAGGCGTTGTCGCTGCATAATCTAAATAAATCATCCGGTCTTCCTCCATCCGTTCTCCATAAAAAACTCTTGAGTTTATTTTATCCTTGTGTAAATATAGGTGTCAAGACAGGTGTAAACAACAGGAG
>NZ_SDLF01000178.1:0-436 GCF_013096935.1 Brevibacillus sp. MCWH
GTATATTGGAACTTAATCTCAAACAAGAAAGCACGAACAGCTAATGAAATCATCAATAAAACAATAAGTTCGATGCCCAAGTTCATCTAACTCACCTCCCTCACTATATTATTCGTTCCATCTCCTAAAATAGTTGCGGTATGTACGCACAAAGAGATAAAAAAGTTAGTTACTCCCTTATATTGGTTGTCGAGAACTAATAGAAAAGGGGGTTAACCCAATGAAATATTTGCAGTCTGGTTATAGAGGTAATACGAAGGAACTTCGTGTTTACCTAATGAACGACTTGCACTTTGGGGCAGAAGCGGTGGATTATGACTTACTAAAGCGTGTGTTTAAAGAGATTGATAAACATAGAGACCACGCCCGCATCCTCATTAACGGTGACATTATTGAAGGCGTCACTAAAAACTCTACAGGTGACTTATTCCAACAG
>NZ_SDLF01000179.1:0-435 GCF_013096935.1 Brevibacillus sp. MCWH
TCCAACCGTTTAAAAGTAAAATTACTTCTTTTGGTGTAAAACTAACACTTATAGGTACTGTTAGTGATACTGATCCGCTATTAGAAGGAATAGTAACGTTTGTATTGCCATAAGCGACTTGTTTTCCTGTATTCACATTCGCAATTTTATTCGCTAACGCTTGTAACGCTTCTGTTCCACTTGCCGATACGCCTTTGTTAGATAAATTCGTTGCCATCGTGTTTTTAGCATTCTGAATATGTGTTACTAACTGACTGAATGTGTCGCCTGCTGTTGCTGGACTTCCAACGACGGTGGCGACACCTGTTTTCCCGTCATTGGCAAATGTAAAAAGTTCGTTCAGTACGGCTTCAACATCCGTACCAGTGAAACGATTGTTCACATCTTCAATTGCTATGTTTTTAGCTTTATGCGCTCCTGTCGCAGTATCAGCCG
>NZ_SDLF01000017.1:0-78207 GCF_013096935.1 Brevibacillus sp. MCWH
GCCAATTGGCTATGGAAGTCAGGCAAAGGGAGGCACAATGCCCTTCATTTCCGCTTCACCTTCGAATACATACAGGACAAACTCCCTCTACTGCCAATGGTAACGAGGGAGTTTGTCTGCAATCTGAGCCCTTCCTAAATGGAAGGGCTCTTTGCCGTTGAGGGGTCATTTACGGGCGCTTTTCCAGGGCCAGCGTGACGCCGAACGCCACCAGCGCAAGGCCGGTGATTCCTTGGATGGCCCGCTGCGTGGACGCTTTTTTCATCCAGGCGCGCAGCCGGTCAATGAACCGGACGTACAGGAAAAACCATGCGACCGTAAGCAGTGTGTAAGTCAAACCCAAGGCGAGGAATTGCAGAAACGCGTAGCTGCCGGGCGTTACAAACTGCGGAAGGAATGTCAGGAAGAAGACAGCCACTTTCGGATTGAGCACATTGGTCAAAAATCCCTGCAGAAAGGGGGATTTGTTCTGATGCTTGGCATCTGGCTGCTCAACAGCCGCGGTTTTCTGATTCCGAAGCGACCACAACGACGTAATTCCCAGGTAGAGAAGGTAGACGGCCCCGACGTACTTGATGATGGAAAAGAGAAACGCGGACTTCACCAGGATCGCCGATATGCCGCAGACAACGGCCAGCGTGTGGATCAGCAGTCCGGACGTGCTGCCCAGAACCGTTTTCATCCCGCCTGAACGGCCGTGGAAAACAGTGTTTTGCGTCACCACGCCGGTATCGGGGCCAGGCAGAATGATCAGCAGGATCGACATAAGCACGAACAACGCATAATGTTCCATTGGAATCCCCCCAGTTTAAGCAGACATGTTGCGGCGACCAATCATTTTGCATTGTATCCATTGTAACAATAACAACGAATCAATCAACTCTTTTTAATAATCAATCAATTCTTTTTTTGATTGGGACGACGGCGACTCGCCTCTCATCCTCACGTCTGCATGCAGGGCGGCAGGATCATCTCCAGAAACCGGGCGGCCGCAGGGCGCAGGGCATCATCCTCCTCGCGGGTGCAGATGTAGATCGGCCGTTTGATCGTCACACCGTCGACCAGCACTCGCCCCACTTCGCCTCGTTCCACCAGTTCACGGACGGACGGTTCCGGTGCCAGCATCGAGCCGTACCCCGCCCTGACGGACTGGATGGATTCGAACAGGCCGTGGTATTCAAGGCCCGCTTTCGGCGGAGCGACGCCGTGCTCCCGGCAGAGGGAAAACAGCCTCTCCCGCGTGGAACTGCCTTTTTCCCGCAGCAAAAACGGCTCCCGCATCAGCGCTGCCAATGAAACCGTCCGGCCGGCAAACGGATGACCGGCGGGGACGATAAACCAAAAGGCCACATCCGTAATGTGCCGACGCCGGATGGGCAGGTGTTCGTCCCACGACTCGTTGGTGACCACGGCCAGGTCCGCCTGACAGCGGAGCAGACGTTCCAGCGACTGCTTCGAGTTTCCGGCGCGGATTTCCACGTCCGCCTGCGGGTGCTGCTGTTTGTAGGCGGCCAGCCATTTGGGCAGGAGGTAATGGGAGGGGAGAAAAGTGGACGCCACCCGCAGCTTTCCCCGCTTGCCCTGTTTGATCTCCTCCAATTGGGACTCGATCTCCCGTTCCCAGTCAAAAATCCGCCGGGCTTTCTCATACAAAAAACGTCCTTCGGGAGTGAGCGCAATGCCTCGTCCCTGCGGCGTGAGCAGCTTGATGTCGAGATCCCGTTCCAGTTTGCGGATGTGCGCGGTTACGGCCGGCTGGCTGATGGAGAGCGCATCGGCCGCGCCGGTCACGCTGCCCCGTGCCGCCACTTCCACGAAGATGCGCAGCGCGTGAAGGTTCATGATTTTCCTCCATTCATAAGGATTGCTTATGAGTCGGGTGCCAATATGTATTGGATTTTTGTCAGTCTCCTTTGTAGTGTAAAGCATATAGATTTGTTCCGGCAAAGGAGATTGCGATGGAAGGCAAACACGGCAAGACACAGGTTATGGCACTGGCTCTCGTGACAGCGATGTGCGTGCTCGGTGATTCCGTGCTGTACGTGGCGCTTCCGCTCTATTGGCGGGAGGCGGGACTGGACGCGCTCTGGCAGGTAGGTGTGTTGCTCTCGGTCAACCGGCTGGTGCGGGTGCCGCTGGGGCCGTTGATCGGCAAATGGTATGAGCGGACAGGCGGCCGGTCGGGGTTGGCGATCGCCGTGTTCCTGGCGTTCGTGACGACAGCCTCGTACGGGTTTCAGGGATTTTGGCTGTGGCTTTTGATGCGCTGTCTCTGGGGAGCGGCCTGGACCTTCTTGCGGTTGGGTGCCTATTCGTTGATCGTCAGCGTCTCCGACGACGGGAATCGCGGCCATTTCATGGGGCTGTACAACGGACTGTTCCGGCTGGGCAGCCTGGTCGGCATGCTGGCCGGCCCGCTGCTGGTCGCCTGGGTGGGCTTGCGGACGACGTCCTTTTTGCTGGCGGGGGTGTCGCTGGTGGCGTTTGTCCTCGTTTTTGCCTTCATCCCCGCATCCTTTACCGGACAGAGCGGCGATGCGTCCGCCGCAGCGGTGCGGCCGCAGCTTTGCTGGACGGGGAGTGTCGCGCTGACCATGGCCTCGGGAATGTTTGTCGCCATGTGCTACCAAGGCATACTGGTTTCCACACTGAGCCGCTTGATCGATCTTCGGCAGCCGTTTGCGGTGATCGGCGGGATGGTGGTGGGCTCGGCCGTCGTCGCCGGCGTGGTGCAGGGAGCCCGCTGGGTCTGGGAACCGTGGGCGGCGCCGTGGTTCGGCAGGTGGTCGGACCGCTGCGGACGGCGGCGGATGCTGGTCGGGGCGGTGCTGGCGGCTGCGGTGTTGTTCGGCCTCACAGCAGTGCCGCTGCCCTTTGCGCTCTGGTTGGGCGTGCTTTTGGGGATACAGCTTACCGGCACGGTGCTCACTACCGTGATGGACACGCTGGCGGCAGACGAAGCGTCCCGGCAGGCCAACGGCGCGCAGCTGCTGACGTGTTACTCGGTGGTGACCGATCTCGGCGCCGCCGCTGGACCGCTGCTCGCGTTTTGGGCAGACGGCTGGTTCGGCCTGAACGGACTGTACGCAGGAACTGCCGCCTTCCTGCTGGCGATGGCGGCCGCCTGGTCCGGGCGGGCGGGGCAGGCGCATGCGGCCGGAGAGAACAAGCCGGAGAAAACAAGATAGTGGATTGAATCGCCAACCGATTGGACGGCCATTTGCCATTTCTCGTACGTTCCGCTTCTTCCGGTTTCGCACAGGGCTTGCTCGGATTCACCGTCCGCGCTGTTTACTTACGCCGAGCCGTGTTCCCGAATTGCGTCCAGGATGCGGGCGATCGCGTCGTCGCGGTCCGGACTGTGCAGCAGCATGTGGCCGGAGTTGTCGTACCAATAGATGCGGGCGCCTGCCTCGGGGGCAACGCTATTGGCCAGATGCTCCGCGCTGGATGGCCGCACGGTATCGTCCCGTCTCGACTGCAGCAGCACGTACGGGACGCGGATGTCGGGCAAGAGCGGCTTTGTCTCTTTCAGCAAGCGGCGAAATTGCAGCATGCTGCGCAGCGGAATGTTAACCAGGCCGTTGATGTAGCGGCGGGAATGGGTGGAGAAATCGTCGCGCAGATTGCGCAGGGCCTGCCGCACCTCCCAGTAATGGTACGGGGAATTGATCGTAACCAACAGGCGGACGGGATGACGGTGGGCGACGTGAATGGCGAGCAGGCCGCCCATGGAAAAGCCGATGACAACAATCGGGTCGGCACGCATGGCCAGCCGTTTGTACGCTTCATCGGCGGAGCGCAGCCAGTCGTGCCGGGTGCTTTTGGCCAGCTGCCGTCGGCCCAAGCCGTGTCCTTCCAGGGTGGGGCACTCCACATGGTAGCCCGCTTCACGCAGTGTCTTCGCCAGCGGCATCACATCCCGGATATCGCCGGCAAAACCGTGCAGGACGAGGCAGCCAAGCGTATTGGACATGGTGAATCTCCTCTCGGTCAAGATTGTTTACTCCTTGTATTATAAACGGTTTCCCGGGCGGGAAGCGATTCAGCACCAAACAAAAAACCGGCTCCGTCCTTTGAGAAGGGACGAGGCCGGTTTGTTTTCACACGGGTGTTTTCTTCATGGCGTGATTGTTTTCAAGTCGGGGGAGACGATGAGTTTTGGCTGCGTGCACGCCTGAATGTCTTCCGGCGTGTAGCCTTCCGCCACCTCTTTCAGCACCAGGCCGTCCGGGGTGACGTCCAGCACGGCGCGGTCGGTGATGATCCGGTTCACCACCCGTTTGCCGGTCAGCGGCAGGGCGCATTCGTTCAAAATTTTCGGATCACCGTGTTTGTTGACGTGCTCCATGATGACGACGATCCGCTTTGCACCGTGGACCAGGTCCATCGCGCCGCCCATGCCCTTGACCATTTTGCCGGGGATCATCCAGTTGGCCAGGTCGCCTGCGGCAGAGACTTCCATCGCGCCGAGGATGGCCAGGTCAATGTGGCCGCCGCGGATCATCGCAAACGACTCCGCGCTGGAAAAGTAGGCGGCGCCGGGTATGGCGGTGACCGTCTCCTTGCCGGCGTTAATCAGGTCGGGGTCGATTTCGTCTTCCGTCGGATAGGGACCGATGCCGAGCAGGCCGTTCTCCGACTGGAGCACGACTGTTTTGCCCTCCGGAATGTAGTTGGCGACGAGGGTGGGCATGCCGATCCCCAGGTTCACATAAAAGCCGTCCTCGATTTCCTGGGCGGCGCGCATCGCAATCTGTTCACGCGTAAGAGCCATCACTGCATCCTCCTTTTGCTGGAATTACTGCCGCACCGTGCGTCGTTCGATCCGTTTTTCAAACGACGGAGCCTGGATCAAACGCTGCACGTAGATGCTGGGGGTGTGAATCTGATCGGGGTCCAGCTCACCTGTCTCGACGATTTCTTCCACTTCGACGATGGTGATTCTCCCGGCGGCGGCCATCATCGGATTGAAGTTGCGGGCCGTCTTGCGGTAGACGAGGTTGCCCATCTTATCCGCCTTCCATGCCTTGATCAGGGCGAAGTCGCCGGTGATGGCGTGTTCCAGCAGGTACTCCTTGCCGTTGAACACGCGGGTTTCCCTTCCCTCGGCGATCGGGGTGCCGACGCCGGCAGGTGTGTAGAATGCGGGAATGCCGGCCCCGCCGGCCCGGAGACGTTCAGCCAGCGTCCCCTGCGGCGTCAGTTCCACTTCCAGTTCTCCTGAGAGGAACTGCCGCTCAAACTCCTTGTTTTCCCCCACGTAGGACGAGATCATTTTCTTAATCTGCTTTTCCTTGAGCAGAAGACCAAGCCCCCAGTCGTCGACGCCGCAGTTGTTGGAGACGACGGTGAGGTCCTTCACGCCCTTGTCGCGAAGTGCGATGATCAGGTTCTCCGGGATGCCCACCAGACCGAAACCGCCGACCAGCAAGGTGGCACCGTCGTGGATGTCTTGCACGATTTCCGCATAGGACGAGTAGATCTTTGCCATGAAGCTCACTCCCACCATTCGAAATATTGAGAAAAAGCGACGCGTGAAAGCGCTGACAAAATCGGGCTACCTCCATCTTACCAGAAGTGGCGATCGGCTGAAAAGAAGGGGGGGAATTCCGCCTGTTTGCCCAAGAGGACAAGGCGCGGTGGCAGACGTAAAGTAAAGAATCGTAAAAATCGACAGAAAAGTGGCGCAAGTAGAATCCTTTCGGTAAAATTATTTTGTACTAATTGTCCCATTTTCTGTTTATGTTTCATGTTTCGACATATCGAGTCCGGGGTAGGGGTTGATGGAATGAAGAAATGGATCGGGCTTTCCCTCGCTGCCCTGCTGATTGCCGGGTGCGAAAAACTGGAGAAAAGCGTGGAAAACCTGAAGCGCCTGCAAGAAGAAAGCGTGATCAAGGTGAAGACGGTGAAAGCCTACACGGTCGAACAGCATGACGGCATGACCCAGGAGATCGCCGGTGTGGTGGCCCCGCTCAAGGAACTGCCGCTTTCGTTTGGCCGATCGGGCCGGATTGCCAATATTTTTGTAAAAAAGGGCAGTGTGGTCAAGCAGGGAGAGACATTGGCCACACTCGACACGTCCGTGTGGCAGCAGGAGGTGAACGCGGCCCAGGGGCAGGTGGCCAGTGCCGCCATTCGTCGGGCAAAGGCGTTGCAGGGGCCGGAGCAGCACGAGGTGGAGGCGCAGAAGATACAGCTTGAAAAGGCCAGGCAGACGGCTGCCCAGGCGGCGGAAGAGCACGCGCGAGGAAAGCTGCTTTACGCCAACGGCGCCATTTCCAAAGAGGAGCTGGACAGCCTGGCTCTCCGCGAGCGACAGGCGAAACTGGACCTGGAGGAGAAGCAGATCCGCTACGACAATCTGCTGAAGGGAGCGGACAAGCTGGACGTGGAAGAGGCCAACGCCGAAGTGCAGCAGGCCAGAGTACAGTTGGAGCGGGCCCGGCAAGAGGCGGCGGACGCCGTGTTGAAGGCGCCGTTTTCGGGCGTGGTGGCGTCGATATCGCAGGCGGAGTCGGAGCAGACGGGGCCGGGCAGCGAGGTGATGCGCCTGGTGGACACCTCAGGCTGGCTGGTCAAGCTGCAGGTGACCGGTGAGCAAATCAGCAATTTTGCCGTGGGCAAAACGGTGACGGTAAAAGCGCCGGACGGTACGGAGACGGAGGGGACAGTTAGTTTCGTGGCGCCGGTGATCGACGCCGGAACCGGCACGTATCCGGTAGAGGTGACAATCAACGGCCGGGAGCACGTCTGGAAAGGGGGTATGACCGTCACCTGCCGCTATCAGGTGAAGCCGAGCGGGGGAGTGCTGGTGCCCGCGAGCAGTGTCGGCATCTCCGAAGAATCCCACTACGTCATGGTGATCGAGGAGAACACGGTCAGGAAAACACCCGTCAAGGTGGGCAATGTGTACGGCCCTCATTATGAAGTCCTGGAAGGGCTGAAGCCGGGCGATATGATCGTCAGTTCCGGACTCTCCTATGTGGCGGACGGTGAGGTGGTGAAAGTGGCCGATGAGTAAACGCACTTATACTTCGACATTGCCGGCGCTGGCCGGGCTGCTGGCGCTCGTCTGCTGCCTGCTGACTGTCGGCGCCCTTTCCAGGATGGATGTCGCGCTGTTTCCCGACCGCCCCCTGCCGGAGTACGTCATTGCCCTGGAGGCTCCCGGCATGTCGGCGGAAGCCGTGGACGAGTCTGTGACCCGTCCCGTGGAGAATGCAGTCCGCGAACTGGACGCCGGGGTGCACATCAGCGCCGAATCCCGATCGGGAGGGGCGACGCTCACAGTCAAGACGGCGGGACGGCCGCCCAGCTCCTACAAAGGCCGATTGGAGCAGAAACTGCAAGAGACGACAGCGCGGTTGCCGATAAGCGGATGGCGTCTCAGCCAGGCCAACCTGGCCGACAATCAGATCGGCCGTTATCTGCTGCACGGTGCGGACGTGCAGGCACTGGCCGACGCGGC
Organism: Brevibacillus sp. MCWH; assembly: GCF_013096935.1. Classification (NCBI taxonomy): domain Bacteria; kingdom Bacillati; phylum Bacillota; class Bacilli; order Caryophanales; family Paenibacillaceae; genus Brevibacillus; species Brevibacillus sp. MCWH. The sequence goes on from NZ_SDLF01000017.1 coordinate 7,475, forward strand.
CCGCTACGCGGTGCATGACAAACTGGCCTCCATCCCGGGCGTAGCCCGCGTGGAGGTGGAGGACCACAGCGTCCGGGAAGAGGTGGAGCTGGTGTTTCGCCCCTCCATGCTGCTAACCTACGGCCTGACGCCGGGGGATGTGCTGGGACAGCTGCGCGGCGTCGGCGCGGACGAGCAGGTGGGCGCTGTCGGAACCGGCGGTGAGCGGACCGCTTTCCAGTGGAAGGGCCAACTGTCAGGCCCACAGGAGCTGGCCCAAAAGATGATCGCCACGGAGAAGGGATACGTGCCGCTGAAAGAACTGGCCGAGGTGCGCGATTTGCGGGGGAGCAGAGGGGAAGAGGTGACACTCTATCGCGGCGAACCGGCGGTGGGGATCAGCGTCTTCGCGACGGAAGCGGCCCAGGTTCCTGCCATCCGGGCCAAAGTGGCGCAGGCCGTGGCTGAGTGGAACGAACAGGCAGCGGACAGGTACACGCTGGATCTGGTGGAAGACCGTTCACAGGCGTTGACGGCGGCGCTGCGCGACATCGGCTGGCTTGTGGCCGTGGCCGGGTTGGGGGCGGCAGTGATGCTTGGCGTGTGGCTCCGCAGTGCGATGGCCGCCCTGCTGATGCTGTACGCGGCATGTCTGTCGCTGGGAGCGCTGTTGGGCGGCATGTGGCTGATTGGTGTGCCGCTGACGTTGACCTCGCTCGGCCCGACAGCCGTCTTTGCTCTGCTGTACGTCGGGGCGGCAGCGGCGTTGATCCATCGGCTGGCCGGAGCGGGGCAGCTGTCGCCGGTGCTCGGCCTGCGCGAGGCATGGTCTCTGCTGAAGACGCTGCTGCTGGCTGTCGTCGTCTGTGCCGCCGGCTGGTGCGTGCTGATGGTGACCGACTTTGTCAAAGCAGCCGACCTGCCTCTTTTATATGACGCACTGCCGGTTCTTACGCTGGGGACGTTGACCATGCTTCTGGTGTACGGGTTTATCGTGCCGGTGCAGGCCGCTCAATGGCTGACGGTCGGCGCTGCCGCTGGACCGGCCGCAGAGCGGAAGCATTTGGCGGGCAGCCTGCTGGGCGGCAGGGTGGGCCGCTTCCTGAAGAACCGGTGGGAGCGCTCTGTCAACCAGGGCTTTCTGCCGTACGGGATTACCGTGGCCCTCTCGCTGTTGGCCGTCGTGCTGTTGGACGCCTTTGTCCTGACCGAACCGTACGGGGATATCGACGGACAGGAGAAGACGCTGTCGCTGGAGATGGTCAAGGGCAGCACGCTGGATGAGGCGATTCAAGCCGCCCGGGTGGCGGAAGAGCGTCTTTCCGGACTGGAAGAAGTGCGCGACCTGTACACGACAGCCAGTCGGGAGCGGCTTACCTTTCATCTGAAACTGATTGACAAGAGCCGCTGGACCCGGACGCCGACGGAACTGGAAAAAGAGCTGGACAAACGACTGCGGGAGATCCCCGGCACCGATCCGTTTGCCGTCGTGCTTTCAGAGGACCAGAAGACGAGGTTGGAATTTTATGTAAAAGGGCCGTCCCTGCACACAGTCCGGGAGATCGCCTCCCAGACGGTCGCCTACCTGCAGGAGCTGCGGTGGACGGACAAAGACGGGCGGGAGATCATCACCGACGAGCGCATCGGCGAAGGCGATATGGGGACGTATATCGCCATTCGCCCCAGACCGGAGATGCTCGTCCGCTACCGCGTGACGGAGGAGGAGATCAAGCGGCAGTTGGCCACCTATCTTGGAAAGCAGCAGGCCGGAACCCTGTACGGAGACAACGGGGCGGTACCGGTAACCGCCCGCTTTCCCGACAAGTGGATGGAGCATCCCGACCAGGTGAAACAGATCCTGATTCGCACGCCGCAGGGAGCCGTCCGTCTGAGCGACCTGACGGAATGGACAATTGTCGATGAACCGCCCGTCTATCGCCGCGTGGACGGCATGTACGTAATCAAATTGAGCAGTGCCGTTTCCATGCAGGATCGAATCAGGAGCTTGTCATATGTGATCCCTGACAACATGAAGGAGATATTCACGATTCCGGAGGGATACGAGATCCTCAATGCAAGCGAATGGGACAAGCTGGAAGAAGCGGAAGCAAACAAAAAGGATACGGCCGGACGGTTGCTGGCAGTAGCCGTGGCGGCGGCCGCAGTGCTTCTGTGCAGTTTGCTTCTTTACCGGCGGATGCGGCACGGGATGGTGGCGCTCGCGCTGCTGCCCGTTTTGGCCGGAGGGGTGACGGTCGGGCTGCTCTGGCTGGATCGGCCGCTCAACCTGATGGGCGTGTACGGCATCGCTGCCGTCTGTGCCGTGATGACACAGCAGGCGTTGATCCATCTGGACGAATTGTTCCTCGCGGACGCCGCTCCCTCCGTCCTCAAAGGGATTCGTGTCGGGACAGTCCGGGCGATCCGGCCGCTGGTGTGCGTTTTGGCGGCGACGGCTGCCGCCTGTCTGCCGCTGGCTGCCGGGTGGATGGAAGGCGCCGCCCTTCACGCCTCGTTTGCTGTCGCGCTGTTGACGGGTCTGCTCCTGGCCGCCTATGCCGTTCTCGTCCTTGTGCCGGCGATGCAGCACGCCACTGAGCAGAGGTTGGCCAATCGCGCCGGATTGTCACTGGCGGAACTGCGCAGCCGGCTGCGTGCCTGGTGGGAAAATGAACAGGTCCGCCGCCGGGATGCGCGCATGCGACAACGGCAGGAAATAGTTCAAGTGGCAAAGGGGGAGGAGGCCGTCCCCGTACGGGACAGGCACGAGCTGACCGAAGAGGATTTTCAACCGCTGCCGGTGACGGCGCGCGACGCCCATTCGTGACATTTTGCAGGCGTGCGACGGGCGGATTCCTGGTACAATGAAAGCGGAACATTCCCGCGAAAGGAAGAAGAGCGTGAAGACATTCGTTCGGCTGTTGGACGTGCTGCTGCTGGTCGCCATATTGGCCGGCTTGTACGTTTCGTCGTCCCAGCCTTACTACAAACAAGACATGCGCGGAACCATTTCCCGCTTCATTGACGAACAAGCGGTGGGCGAACGTCTGAAGGACGTGTCGTTTCGCTACGGAAAACAGGAGATCAGCGTAGAGGCAAGCGGCATTGACGGGTTTATTGAATTTTTCCTCCGCAAAGGAACCCATTTTGCCACATTTGCCCTGCTCGCCCTGACCGGGTACCGCGTGCTGCGCCGCTTCGCACCGTTTGCGGTCGCACTGCCGTGGAGCGCATTTTTGACGCTGGCGGTGGCAGTGCTGGACGAGTGGCATCAAACCTTTACCCCGGACAGGACGGGACAGGTGGCTGACGTGGTGCTGGATGCCAGCGGCGCGTGCACGATGCTGCTGCTGATCGTGCTTGCGCGGGCGTGGCCCGGACAAAAACGGCGTGATAAAAGATGAGCAGCTCATCCATCCTAATACAGGGGGATCGGACACGCACCCAGGCGTCCTTCCCTGCATCTTTTTCCATCGTTTTTCACCTCTGCCGGCCGGTGTGCTTCGGCAAAAGATTAGGCTTTTCAGTATTTGAATTTCTCTGTTATACTTATGAAATGAGGCTTCTGGTAGAGGTTCTCTTACATTTTTGGGAAATGATAAAAGGAGTGCAAACTGAATGGCAGTACAAGTGGGAAGCATCATCGAGGGAAAAGTGACAGCGATTAAACCGTTTGGGATGTTCGTAGCAGTCAGCGAAACCGAGCAGGGGCTGGTCCACATTTCCCAAGTAGCAAACGGTTTTGTTAAGGACATTAACGATCACTTTTCCGTGGGAGATCAGGTGAAGGTAAAAGTACTCTCCATTGATGATGCAGGCAAAATCTCGCTTTCGGTTCGCGCTGCACTGCCTGCGCCGGAGCGCAGCGAACGCGACGAGCGCCGTGGCGGTGGCTATCGCGGAGGAGACCGCGGAGGAAACGCAAGACGTGACAGCTCTGCTTCCTTCGAGGACAAACTGAAGCGTTGGCTGAAGCACAGCGAAGAGAACCTTGCTACCATCAACAAAAAGAACGCAAAACGCGGCTATTAAGCCTTGTTGATACTGGTTTGACATATCGGGAAGAAGGACCGGTTACCGTCCCTTCTTCCCTTTTTGCATTTTCGCCATGCCCATCCAGGCGTAGGAGGCAAAACGGGGCATCTTAATGCAAGACGAAGGAGACGAGGAGGAGTCCGTGTGCAAACAGGAGGCAACATGGCGTGCGCGCCGTTCCTGGAGCTGAAGCCCGAACTGCCGGTCCAGCCGGGCGTCCGGCTGTACACCGTCACCTATCTCAGCCAGGGATTGCGCGTCAAAGCGCTTCTGGCTGTTCCTGATGCAGAAGCGGCGAAACTTCCGGCGCTGCTCTACTGCCGTGGCGGCATCAAGGGCGTCGGGAAGGTGAGGCCTGAGCGGATCAGCCAATTGGCGTCGTTTGGATACGTGGTGCTGGCTCCGCACTACCGCGGAAACGAAGGAGGCGAGGGACGGGACGAGTTCGGCGGCGAGGACCGGCACGATGTGTTCGCCGCCTACGAGCTGCTGCGGGCGATGCCGGGCGTGGATCGGACGCGGATCAGCGTCTACGGGTTTTCCCGCGGCGGGATCATGTCGCTCTTGGCAGCGATCGAGTGTCCCGGGATTCGCGCGGCGGTGGTGTGGGGAGGGGTCAGCGACCTGTTTCTCACCTACGAGGAGCGAGTTGACCTGCGGCGCATGCTTCGCCGCGTCGTCGGCCACCCGCGCAAGCAGCCGGAGGCGTACCGCTGGCGGTCGCCCGTCTACCGGGCGGCGGAGATTGCCTGCCCCGTGCTGATCATCCACGGGACAGAAGACCAAAACGTGGGAGTGGAGCACGCCATTCGCCTGGCGGACGCGTTGCAGCGGTGCGGCAAACCCTGTGAGCTGTGGCTGGTGGACGGAGCCAGCCACCTGTTCCAGGGAGAGCGGATGGAGACGTACACCCGGCGGATGTTTGCCTGGCTGGACAGCGTTGCCCGGGATTAAGCGCTGCCCTCGAGGGCACGCGGCTGGATCGGGAGGGAAATGACGATTTCCGTGCCTTCTCCCACTTTGCTGAAGATGCGCATGTCTCCGCCGTGGTTTTCCACCATGCGCCGGGTGATCGGCAGACCCAGTCCGGTGCCGTCTTCCTTGAGCGAGAAAAACGGGTCGAATATCCGGTTCAGATGCTCTGGCGGGATGCCTTCGCCGGTGTCGCGGATGTGGATGTTCACATAATTCTCGTCCACCCGGTTTTCCACGGTGAGGACGCCGCCCTGCCGCATCGCTTCGATGCTGTTTTTCATCAGGTTGAGCAAAATCTGTTTCAGCTGTTCCACGTCCACCGGCATGCGTGTCTCCTTGTCGCAGAGGTCGACGATTTCGATGCCGTGCAGCGTCGCTTCCGCCTTGATCAGCGGAAGAATTGAGTCCAGCACCTGGGCCAGCGCCACTTCCCGGTAGTTGGGCTGTGACGGCTTGGAGAGCATCAGCAGTTCCGTCACGATTTTGTTGACCCGCTCGATCTCCTGCAGGATGAGCGGCAGGTAGTGGCGGTCGCGCTCCTCGTCGGGGAGGCGCTGCTGGAGCAGCTGAATAAAGCCGTAGATGACGGTCAACGGGTTGCGGATTTCGTGGGCGGCACCGGCTGCCAACTGGCCGACCATGGCCAGCTTTTCCGACTGGTGCAGGTACGCCTGCACCTTTTCCTGTTCCGTGATGTCGGTAAAGGTGACCATCCACCCTGCCTCCCGGTTGTGCTGGTTTCGCAGCGGCACGTAGGAGACCAGCGCGGTGAACGAACTGCCATCCTGCTTGTACAGGGTGATCTTCCGGTTTTCAAACCACGGCGCCTCGTCCGTATCCGGCGATTGTTCCCAGACGGAGGGATCGTCGGTCTGCGGAAAGTAGTTCTTGTCCAGCTGTACCAGTTCGTTCGCCTTTTGATTGATGTGCACCCAGGCAGAGTGATAGTGGCGAGTGATGACCCCGACCGGCAGCGAGTTCAGGATCTGCTCGCGCACGTTTTTCTCCTCTTCCAGTACCAGGCGGCGGGCTTCATCCTGCTGAAACAGGCGGGCGATGTTTCTCGACATCCGGTTGAACTCCTGGGCCAGCTCGTAAAACTCATCCCGGGTGCTGTAGATGATCTGCTGCCCGAACGTGCCTTTGGACACTTTGCGCACCTGCTGGATCAGCGATTGGATCGGCCGGAGCAGCTCCTTGCGGAAGTAGAACGTACAGAACAGTCCAAACAGAATGGCGGCCACGGAGACTGAATAGGTGAGGATGAGGGAGACTTTCAGGCTCTCGTTGGTCCGCTGAAACTCCTTGTTCGTCTGGAATTCCAGCCGGTTGAGCGAAAAGGTGAGCTGCTTTTCCAACTTGTCGATGTGCGGCTGCACTTCCTGGGTGAGGACGTAGCTGACCGCCTCCACGTTGTTGGCTTTCAGCAACGGGTTGATTTTGTTCAAGAACAGAAAATCCAGTTCACTAATAGATTCAATGATGGCAAACAAGTCGCTGTTGGTGTCTGTCTTGGGGATGGATTCGAAGCGCGACGTGTCAATCAGGTTGGTGTAGTACTCGTCCAGATAGGACGGCTCTCGGGTGATGGTGTACATTTTCAGCGCATACGTTTTCATGTACATCTGGTTTTTGATGTCAAGCAGGCTGCTCGCCTGCGGCAGCACGTTTTGCGTCAGGTGTGTCTCGTCCGTGGTGACTTTGGTCATCTGGTAGCTGAACAACGTTGTGACACAGCCGATCAGAAGCATCATGACAAGGTAACTGAGCATCATTTTTTTCTGAAACCCTAAGTTTCGAAACGGAGACATGTAGATAATCCTCCACCTATTGCTGGCGATGATGAGTAAGGCGTTCAAATTCCTGCTGCATTTCGGCGCGTACCTCCGGCGGCACCATCGGGCCAAACGTGCTTAACCGATTTACGCCCTCGGCCAGACCGTAGGTGACCGTACCGGAAGGAAGCGTGCCGGCGGTGTACTGGGCCATCAGGGTTCGGTAGCACTGCCGGACGTCCTGAATCAACGAGGCGAGCACGTGGTTGGGGGCGATGTAGCGCTGGTCGGCAATGTAGCCAATGGCGTAGATGTTGGCCCGCTGCGCTTCCGTGATGACCGCCAGATTGTAGCTGTCGCCGGTCGTGTAGATCACGTCCACACCTTTGGCAATCATGCTTTTGGCGGCCCGGGTGGCACCCTCCACGTCGTTGAAATCAGGCACTTTCTCGACGATTAGCTGCGTGCGCGAATTTGTGTTTCTGACCCCCTCCTGGAAACCTTCCAACTGCTTGTACTCGGTCGGTTTGTCCGTCAGGATATAGCCGACTTTGCGGGTCTTGGACATGGTGGCGGCCAGTTTCCCGACGAGATAGCCGGCCGGTTTCATATCGTAGCAGATGGTCGTCTGGTTGGGGTGGACCGCTTCCCCGTTAAAGGAGATGAAACGCGTCTCCGGGTAGAGGGGAGCGATCTGGGTGAACGGCTCGGAAAAAATGACACCGTGACCGAAGATCAGATCATAGCCGTTGGAGGCGTACTGCTGCGTCACGGCGGTAATCTGTTCCGGCTTCAGATTGCTGGCGACTTCCAGGGAAAACCCGTACGTTTTCTTCAATTCCGTCAGGCTCTCCAGCGCACTGCTGTTCCAACCCTGGTCGTACGTGGGCCCTTCCAAAAGGAGCGCCACCCGCAGCTTGTGCTTGGCATTCCCAGTTTGGTTGAACTGCTGCAGGTGTGTCATGCTGGTCATAAACTGGCTGGTGATCAACAGGAGCAGGGCGATGACCAGACCCACGAACAGGGCGGAAAACGGCTGCAGTTTGGGCATGACTCGATCCTCCCTAAAAAACAAACGTAATTGAACACACTTCTACAACATAGGCCAAAAATCCTCCGTTTGGAAAAAAAGAGAAGGGACGGAGCAAAATGGTGCAGGTGTGGCGATGCGCATGTCCTGCCGGGTAAAACATGCGGCGGGGAATGGGGCGCGGCCGCTCGGGGAACGATAACGGGGAGCGCCGATGACACCGGCAATACGTTGGGCAAAGGAGGATATCATGGAAAAGGAGATTGTGGAAATTCCCCAGGTGGACATCCCGGACGAGTTCACGCAGGTGGAAATACCGGAGATCGGCGAGACGACGCCCCATCCGAAACCGGACAGCCCGTTGGCCACTGCGGGAGAGGCGGAACAGCCGATCGGTTTTACCACCGGTCGATAACGGACATGACGGGCAGTTCGACAAAAACAGCCAATTTCTTTCGTGGACAAGTCTCGCGTTTTTTGTAAAAGTAAAAAGAGAAAGTGCGAGACGGTTCAAGGGGGAAAAAGTGCGTGGCCCGTTTGTTGATTGTGGACGACGCGGCGTTTATGAGGCGGATGCTGGCCGACATGGTCGGCGACGTGCATGAGGTGTGCGGGGAAGCCGCCAACGGGATAGAAGCGATTGCCAAGTACAAGGAACTGAAACCGGACATCGTCACCATGGACATCAGTATGCCCGAGATGCAGGGCATCGAGGCGATGCGGGAGATTCTGGCGTACGACAGGGAGGCACGGGTGCTGATCTGCTCTGCGATCGGCCACCGTCAGAAAGTGCTGGAAGCGATGAAGTCAGGCGCGCGGGACTTTCTCGTCAAGCCGTTTCAAAAAGAACAGGTGATGGATGCAATTTCGCGACTGCTGTAAGGAGATACGGCCGCCTTTCGTAGAGAAGTCGGCCGTTTTTGAATGGCTCGGTGCTGTTCGGTTCTCACCTTCGCTTCTAACTGGATAACTTCTTGAAAAAACAGAAAATTCAATATATTGTTAAGGCAGCGGGACAGAATTGAGGAGCGGAGGGTGGAGGATGCATGATTGAGGAAAGCGTTTCGCTCAGCATGTGGAAACGTTTTGTTCAAGAAGGCGTATTGGACTCGGCGCGACTCAACAAACGAATCTCGGAATCGTGGCATCGTTGCAAGATCGGGAAAGTCAATCCGTACGAAGGAAAAGGGAGGAAGGTCCTGAAGGGGGAAGCCTGGGAACTGCAAAAGGAAAAAAACCGCCGCCTTCTGGAGTTGACCTTGCCGCAGATCAGCAGGCTGTCTCCGTTTATTCGCGATGTCGGGATGATTGCCCTGGTGATCGATCCGGAGGGCTACGTGCTCAGCATGCAGGGAGAACAGCGAACGCTTCAGGAGGCGCACGCCATCAATTTTCGGGAAGGTGTGCGCTGGACGGAGGACGAGGTGGGCACCAATGCGATCGGCACGGCGCTCATGGCGGGCGAGCCGATCATGGTCAACGGTACGGAACACTACTCCGTCGCGTCTCACTCCTGGAGCTGTTCGGCGGCACCGATCCGGGACGGAAACGGAACCTTGATCGGGGTGGTGGATGTTTCCGCTCCGTTGGCCCGCAGCCATCCCCAGATGATGGCCACGGTCTCTTCGCTGGCTTTCTTGATCGAGCAGGAGTGGATGAAAGAGCGGCAGCGGGATGACCTGGAATTGATGCGGTTGGCGGTGGAGGAGCCGGACGAAGAAGAGCGCCTCTGGGTGGTCTGCAATCAGGATCAGCGGGTGGTGTACGCCAGCCGCAGCGTCCGGCAGGCGATGCGCGGCTGGGCTGAAGCGCCCCGTGAACAGGTGCGGGAATCCGGCTTTCGGGAAGGCATTCAGATTCCCCTGTACTCGCTCAGGCACGGAGGGCTGATCGGTTACCGGATCGAACTGCTCCGCAGCGAGTCCCGGGTCCATCTGCACGGGACAGGCCGTGCCGTCTCCGGGCTCCTGCAGCAGGCAACCGACAGTGCCGTCTCCGGGTTCCAGCAGCAGGCAACCGGCCGTGCCGTCTCCGGGTTCCAGCAGCAGGCAACCGGCCGTGCCGTTTCCCGAGTTCGGTTTCGCGGAGAGGCAGGCACGAGCCGCGCCTTTCAGTTTACCCTGCGCGAAGTCGAACGGATTGCCCCATCGGACGGCACCGTTGTCATTTATGGAGAAAGCGGCACGGGAAAGGAATTGATCGCCCGGGCGATTCACGACAGCAGTCCGCGGGCGGAGGGGCCGTTTGTGGCGGTGAACTGCGGAGCGGTGCCGCGCGAGCTGATGGAAAGCGAATTGTTCGGGTACGCCGAGGGCGCCTTTACCGGAGCCAGGCGCCGCGGTTACAGCGGGAAGATTGTTCAGGCGGACGGCGGCACGTTGTTTTTGGATGAGATCGGCGAGATACCGCATGCGATGCAGGTGGCGCTGTTGCGGGTGCTGCAGGAACGAAAGGTCACCCCGATCGGAAGTGCGGAGGAGATTTCGGTGAACGTTCGCGTCATCGCCGCCACGCACCGCAACCTGCGTCAACTGGTGAAGGAAGGAGCGTTTCGGGAGGACTTGTATTACCGGCTGCACGTGCTGCCGATCACGGTTCCGCCGCTGCGGGAGCGAAAAGAAGACATCCCGTCTCTGATCCGTCACTATTGCAGTCAGAACGGCTTCGCGCTGGAACTGCCGGCAGATGTGATGGAGGTATTGCTTGCCTATGACTGGCCGGGGAATATCCGGGAACTGTTCAACGTGCTGGAACGGATGAGGGTGTCGCCGCGCGAAGAATGGAAGCGCTTTCTTTTAGAGGCGGTGCAGCCGGAATGTTCTCCGGGTCTGCCACCGCAATCCGCAGCGCCATCCCCTTCCCCTCGTCCGCTCACGTATCGGGAGCAGTTGGAGCGAAACGCGATCGTCCGGGCGTTGGAAAAGAGCAACGGGAGCGCTTCCGTGGCGGCGGAGATGCTGGGGATTCCGCGCAGCACGTTTTACCGGAAGCTGAAAAAATATCAGTTGTAGGCGCAAGGAGGAACCTAATGAATGACATGCCTGTCATCCGCATGCTGAACACGGCCGCATCCATCCAGACCGGAGACGTTTTAATCCCGTTTGGCATCGACGAAGCATACGCCCGGCTGGCGGCGCGGGAAACAGAAGCGGTGCCGCCGCTGGTCCATCTCTGGAGGCACCGGCGGGCGATGGTGCTGGGAGCGCAGGACGCCAAGCTGCCGAATGCAGCGCTGGCCGTCCGACTGCTGCGGGAGCGGGGGTGCCAGACGGCTGTCAGACACTCGGGCGGAGCGGCGGTTCCGCTCGACGGCGGGGTGGTGAACCTGTCTTTGGTCATGCAGGCGCCTGCCCATGATCTCACCCCCGAACCGCATTTCGAGCGCATGGCGGCCTTGATTCGAGCGGTCCTTGGCACGACGGGACAGCGGGTGCAAACAGGCGAAGTGGAGGGAGCCTACTGTCCCGGTTCGTACGATCTTAGCATCGACGGTCTCAAATTTTGCGGGATTGCCCAGAGGCGGCTCTCGCGCGCTGTCATCGTGCAGGCGTTTGTTCTGACGGAAGGGAGCGGCTGCTCGTACGGTGAAGCGGCGCGAGACTTTTACCGGATGGCTGGAAAAGGTGCACCGGCAGACACCTTTCCCCGTGTGGTGCCGGAGCGCATGGCCAGCCTGAGCGAACTGGGCATGAGCGGGGGCGTAGACGCATTTGTCGGGCGGGTGCGGGACGTGCTGGCAGGGCTGGGAACGGTGGAGGAGATGAGCGCCTGCCCCGCCTCGCTGGAAGCAGACGCGAAACGGTCGCTTGCCTCGTTGAAGGAGCGAAACGGCAACGTCGGTTTGTTGTGAACCGGCGTTTTTTTATGTCCGCACGCGCACAGCGCATGAGACAAAACGGGACGATTTGGGAATGTGTCTCATCCGGTGCCGCTCGCTGCGGACGCGGGGATATGCGGAATAGGGAAAAATCCGCATCCGATTGCTGTTTGCACGAGACGTAAACGGCTGGCACGGTGGTTGCAATTCAGACAGGAGGCAAGAGCGGTTTTTGCTGCCGACAAATCACGATGGGAGGCGTAAGCGATGAAAGCGACACAAGCGGAAGCACAGGTACTGTCCCGCGAACAGGCGAGATGGATGTACCGCAAGATGGTGGAGATCCGGAAGTTTGAAGACGCGGTTCACCTGCTGTTCGGGCAGGGCAAACTGCCGGGTTTCGTTCATCTGTACGCAGGAGAAGAGGCGATCGCGGTAGGAGTTGGCGCCCATTTGAACCAGCAGGACAGCATTACCAGCACGCACCGCGGCCACGGTCACTGCATCGCCAAGGAATGTGACCTGAACGGCATGATGGCGGAGCTGTACGGCAAAGCCACCGGCCTGTGCAAAGGGAAGGGCGGCTCGATGCACATCGCCGATCTGGACAAAGGCATGCTCGGCGCAAATGGAATCGTCGGAGGCGGATTCCCGCTCGCCTGCGGAGCGGCGCTGACGGCCAAGCTGAAAAAGAGCGGCGCGGTCAGCGTCTGTTTCTTCGGAGACGGGGCCAACAATCAGGGAACGTTTCATGAAGGACTGAACCTGGCGGCCATCTGGAAGCTGCCGGTCGTCTTCGTGGCGGAAAACAACGGATATGCAGAGGCCACCCCGTTCACATACGCCTCAAGCTGCACCCGTATCGCTGATCGTGCAAGCGGTTACAACATGCCCGGCGTGGTCGTTGACGGCAAGGATGTGCTGGCTGTCTACCGCGCGGCGGGTGAAGCGATCGCCCGCGCCCGCAGAGGCGAAGGTCCCACGCTGATCGAGTGCATTACCTACCGCAATTACGGCCATTTTGAAGGTGATGCCCAAAAGTACAAAACAGAGGAAGAGAAGGCCGAACATCTCAACGAACGGGATGCGATCGCCCTGTTCCGCAATCACCTGCTTGCCACGCAGACGCTGACGGCTGATGAGATCAACGGCATCGAGCGTGACGTGGACGCAGCCGTGCAGGCGGCGATCCGGTTCGCGGAGGAAAGCCCGTATCCGGATGCGAGCGAACTGTTGACCGACGTGTACGTGTCCTACTAAGAAAGGAGGATGAACATGACGAGAAAAATCAGCTTTTCTGCCGCTGTCAACGAAGCGATCAGGCTGGCCATGCGGGCTGACGAAAACGTCATCCTGCTCGGCGAAGACGTGGCCGGAGGTGCGCAGGTGGACCATCTGCAGGATGACGAAGCCTGGGGCGGCGTGCTCGGTGTGACCAAGGGACTGGTGCAGGAGTTTGGCCGTGAGCGGGTGCTGGACACGCCGATTACGGAAGCCGGCTTTATCGGAGCTGCGATGGGAGCCGCGGCAACCGGCCTGCGCCCGATCGCGGAACTGATGTTTAACGACTTTATCGGCAGCTGTCTCGACATGGTGATGAACCAGGGGGCCAAGTTCCGCTACATGTTCGGCGGCAAGGCGCAGGTGCCCGTCACGATTCGGACCATGCACGGCGCGGGCTTTAGCGCCGCCGCCCAGCACTCCCAAAGCCTGTACGCAATGTTTACCCACATCCCGGGCATCAAGGTGGTCGTCCCGTCCACCCCGTATGATGCCAAAGGGCTGCTGCTCGCTTCCATCGAGGACAACGACCCGGTGATTTTCTTTGAAGACAAGACCCTGTACAACACTACCGGTGACGTGCCGGAAGAGTATTACACCCTGCCGCTCGGCAAGGCGGACATCAAACGCGTCGGCAGCGACGTGACGATCGTGGCCATCGGCAAGCAGGTCCACACGGCGCTGCAGGCGGCGGAGCGACTGGCCCAAAAAGGCGTCGAGGCAGAAGTGGTGGACCCGCGCACGCTTTCGCCGCTGGACGAAGACACCATCCTCGCGTCGGTCGCCAAGACCAATCGCCTGATCGTGGTCGACGAAGCCAATCCGCGCTGCAGCGTGGCGACCGATATCGCGGCCTTGGTGGCGGACAAGGGCTTCGATACACTGGATGCGCCGATCAAGCGGATCACCGCGCCGCATACTCCGGTGCCGTTTTCGCCGCCCCTGGAGGAGTTGTATCTGCCTTCGCCCCAGAAAGTGGTGGAGGCCGTCTCGGAACTGATCGGTGACGCGTCCATCGCGGCGGTGACGTAATCGCTGCCCGATGGCGGAAAAGCCCGCTGGCCGTCCTGATCGCGGGAGTGAGCGGGACCGGTACATGGTTGTTTGCCCAGGAGCATTCGGTTCGGTGCGGCAGCCGCGCCGGGTGCTCCTGGCTCGTTTTTGGGTGACGTCGAAGCAGGGGGAGGAGAGATCAGCATGGCACATGAAGTGATTATGCCCAAACTGGGCATGGCGATGGTGGAGGGGACCGTCATCGCCTGGAAAAAACGAGTGGGCGATGCCGTGAAAAAGGGGGAGGGCATCGTCGAGATCAGCTCGGAAAAAATCGAGATGGAAGTGGAAGCACCGGCCGATGGCATCCTGCTGCGCATTGACGTAGCTGAGGGGGGTGTCGTTCCCTACGGTACCGTGCTGGGTGTGGTAGGCCAACCAAACGAGACGATAACAGAGGTGCCGGCAGCTGGTGCTGCACAGGTGGAAGCGGCCGCTTCGCTGGCGGCTGCAGAGCCGGTGACGACTGCGACTGCCGCGCCGGGAGCACCGGCGACAGGAAGGACACCGGCGGCAGGTTCGGCCCTGTCGCGGGAAGGCGTCAAGATTTCGCCAGTGGCCCGCAAAATGGCCGAAGAGGCTGGACTGGACTACACGCGCATCGTCGGATCGGGTCCGCAGGGACGCATTACCAAGGAGGATATCGAGGCGGCGCTGGCGGCGCGGGAAAACGCAGCAAACGCGTCGGCCGGACAGGTTGACGCGGAGCCGGTTGGGACAATGAGCGCCGAACGCATTCCGGTGGCGGGCATGCGCAAGGTCATTGCCGAGCGGATGAAACACAGCCTGATGCAGAGCGCCCAGCTCACCATAACGATGCATGCCGATGTGACCGACTTGCTGCGGATGAAGGAACAAGTAGCTGGCGAGCTGCAGGAGCGCTGCGGGGTGAAGCTGACCGTCACCGATTTGATCGCCAGGGCGGTCGTGCTGGCCCTGTCCCGCCACAAGGACATGAACAGCGCGTTTCTCGGCGATCACATCGAGCGGTACGAGGAGATTCATCTGGGCATTGCCGTCGCTCTGGAAAAAGGACTGGTGGTGCCAGTCATCAGGCGGGCCGGGACGCTGTCGCTGGCAGAACTGTCCGGAACAATCAGGTCGCTGGTGGATCGCGCCCGCCAAAACCAGCTTGCGCCGGATGAGATGAAAGGCTCCACCTTCACCATCACCAATCTGGGCGGATACGGCGTGGACACCTTTACCCCGATCCTCAACCCGCCGGAGACGGGGATTCTCGGTGTCGGGGCCGCAAAGGATACGCCTGTCTTTGTCGGCGACGAACTTGTGCGGCGAAGCATGCTGCCGCTCTCGCTCACCTTTGATCACCGGGTGCTTGACGGCGCTCCGGCAGCGGCATTTCTGGCGACGGTGAAGCGCTATCTGGAAGAGCCGTACAACCTGCTGCTTTAGGGAGGACATCACATGCAAAACGTTGCGATTATTGGCGGAGGTCCGGCAGGGTACGTGGCGGCAATCACCGCCACGCGCCTGGGGAAACGGGTGTTTTTGATCGAAGAAAAGGAATTGGGCGGCACTTGTCTGAACGAAGGCTGCATGCCGACCAAAGCGCTGCTGGAGTCGGCAGAGATGTACCAGCATGTTCAGCGTGCCGGCCGCTTTGGCATTGACGTGCCGGCGGAAGCAACAAGCGTCAACTGGAAAAATGTGCAGGCGTACAAGCAGGGCATTGTGCGCAGGTTGACCAGCGGGGTTCATCACTTGATGAAGAAAAACCAGGTGCAGGTCATCCGCGGGAGGGCGTCCTTCATCGACGAGCACCGGCTGCTCATTGAGCGGAGTGACGGTGAACAGCGGCTGGAAGCGGACCGCTTTCTCATCGCCAGCGGCTCGGAGCCGATCGCCCTGCCGTTTGCGCCGTTTGACGGCGAGTGGGTCCTGCACAGCGGTCATGCCATGTCGCTTGACGCCGCCCCGCCCGTCCTGCTGATCGTGGGCGGCGGCGTGATCGGCTGTGAATTTGCTTCGCTGTACGGGCGGATGGGGAGCAGCGTGATCGTCGTCGAAATGGCAGACCAACTGCTGCCTGGCGAAGACGCAGACATCGCCGCCGTCCTGGAGCGGGGATTGAGGCAAGCGGGGGTCACCGTTCATTTGGGCAGCCGTGTGGAAGCGCTGGATCACGCGACGAAAACAGCGCGGGTGCGTACACCGGAGGGGGTGATCGAAATTGCCGCAGAGGCTGTTCTCGTGGCAATCGGGCGCAGGCCCCGGGTGGCCGGTCTGGGGTTGGAACGGATCGGGGTGCGCGTCACTTCGCGCGGGGTCGAGGTGAACGAGCGGATGCAGACCAACCTGCCGCACATTTTCGCGGCGGGCGATGTGATCGGGGGAATTCAGCTCGCGCACGTGGCGTTTCATGAAGGAGAGGTGAGCGCCGTCAACATCTGCGGAGGGGACCGCAGCGTCGATTATCGCGCAGTGCCACGCTGCATCTACACCTCGCCGGAAGTGGCGTCGGTGGGACTGACTGAGCGGCAGGCGCGGGAAACGTACGGCGAGATCCGGATCGGCGAGTTTCCCTTTGCGGCCAACGGCAAGGCGCAGATTTTGCAGGAGACAGCCGGCAAGGCAAAAGTCTTGATCGAACCTCGCTATCATGAAATCGTGGGCATTTCCCTGGTGGGACCGCGGGCTACTGAGTTAATCGGTCAGGCTTCGCTGATGCTGCACACGGAAATGACAGCCGAGGCGGCGGAAACCCTGATCGCGCCCCATCCGACACTGTCCGAAACGCTCTGGGAGGCAGTTCGGGGCGGGATCGGCCAGGCTGTCCATGCATGACGTCAGGCAGGTATCGCTGCCGGGCGGGCATTGCGGTGTCTCGCTATCTTTTGTTCCGCCTCGTTCCACCTTTCCGGTATAATAGAACTACGTACACATGGTCGGCAAAGAGGTGGAACCGTGCCTGTTCAACCTGATTACTTTCAGAAGTACCAACATGCGGATATTGAAGAACTGGCGGACATCATCGGGGATCTGTTGCAAAACCCGATCACGATCGAAGACGCCGACCACAGGCTGATCGCCTACAGCTCCCACGGCGAAAGCACCGACCAGGCCCGTTGGTCGACGATCATGGGCCGGCGGGTGCCGGAACACGTGCTGACCCGGTTGTGGAAAGACGGGGTGTTTCAGGAGCTTTTGACCAAGGACGACCCCGTGCACATCCCGGCAAAAGACGAGGTGGGGCTCGGCAAGCGGGTGGCGATTGCGATTCGCCGCGGCAGCGACGTGCTGGGATACATCTGGGCCCAGGAAGTAAACCGCCCCTTGACCGAGGAAGACGACGAAATATTGCGACAGGCGGCGCGGGCAGCGGTGACCCGGCTGGTGCAGCGGCAGGGAAAGCGGAAGGCGGAGGAGCGGCGGCGCAAGGAGTTTCTCTGGGAGTTGTTGTTGGGCAATCACACCAGTGACGCGCTGATTCGGCAAAAAGCGGAAAGCCTGCAGATGAAGCTGCCTTCCTCCTACCTCATCTGCGTCATCGAGGCGGCCGGAACGGGGCTGGAGCAGTACCTCTACCCGCTTTTGATGCGCGACAAGCTGCTGTGGGTGGTGGATGACGGACAGATCGTGCTGCTGATCGGTCTTTTCGGTCGAGGCAAGGAAGGGAAAGACGAGCTGCTGCGCAAAACCGAGCAGTTTCTGGCCGACTCGCTCAGCAAGCTGGTGACCCACGTCCGCGAAGGCCAGGTGACGGCCGGTTACGGCTGCGTCTACAGGGCCTACCCCGACATCGTAAAAAGCTACCGGGAAGCGCTCCACGCGGTTCGGGTAAAGCGGCTGTTTCCGCGTGAGACAGAAGGAATTCACGGGTACCACGAACTGGGCATCTACCGCTACCTGCTGAAACTGAAGGAGTGGGACGAAGAGCAGGGCTACCAAAACGACCGGCTGGCCCGGCTCAAGGCGTATGACCGGGAAAACCAGACTGCGCTGATGGAGACGCTGGAGACGTACCTGGACGCTGCCGGCCGGTCCAACGTCACCGCCCAGCGGCTGCACATCCACATCAACACGCTTGGGTACCGCCTGCGCCGGATCGAGGAGATTCTGCGAGTCGACCTGGAGGACATGAATCAGCGCGCCGCGTTGTATCTGGAACTGAAAATGGATAAGTTGGACCAGGAACGCTAGTTCGTTTGTGAAAATTCACAAACAGAGCGGCAAAAGATTAAGGGAATCCCCAAGGAAACGCGTTTTGAAAACGCTGTACAATAGCAGTAACTCGTTATACGGCGTTGCGAAGGAGGATAACCAGCATGATTGTAGGGATTCCCAAAGAGATTAAAAACAACGAAAATCGCGTAGCCATTACCCCTGCCGGCGTGGCTGCGCTGGTGCAAAACGGCCACACGGTTCGCATCGAAAACGGTGCCGGCCTGGGCAGCGGCTTTACCAACGACGATTACACGGCGGTAGGAGCGGAGATCGTCGCCACGGCAGCGGAAGCGTGGGCAGCCGATATGGTGATGAAAGTAAAAGAACCGCTTCCGTCCGAATACGGCTACTTCCGCGAAGGCCTGGTCCTGTTCACCTACCTGCACCTGGCGCCGGAACCGGAGCTGACTCGCGCCCTGATGGAGAAAAAAGTGGTGGCGATCGCGTATGAAACCATTCAATTGGACAACGGTTCACTGCCTCTCCTGATGCCGATGTCCGAAGTGGCCGGCCGCATGTCCGTGCAAATCGGCGCGCAGTTCCTGGAGAAACCGTACGGCGGCAAGGGCGTGCTGCTCGGCGGCGTACCTGGTGTGCAAAAAGGTGAAGTGGTCATCATCGGCGGCGGCATCGTCGGCACCAACGCTGCCAAAATGGCAGTCGGTCTGGGCGCCAACGTCACGATTATCGACGTGAATGCTGATCGCCTGCGCCAACTGGATGACCTGTTCCAAGGTCGCGTGCAAACCCTGATGTCCAATTCGTTCAACATCGCCAACGCCGTGAAAAAGGCGGACCTGCTCATCGGCGCCGTGCTCATCCCTGGTGCCCGTGCACCTCGCCTGGTGACGGAAGAGATGGTCAAAACGATGGCACCGGGCTCTGTGATCGTCGACGTGGCGATCGACCAGGGCGGTTCCATCGAAACGATCGACCGCATCACCACGCACGACAACCCGACCTACGAAAAACACGGCGTGATCCACTACGCGGTTGCCAACATGCCGGGCGCGGTGGCGCGCACTTCCACGCTGGCACTGACCAATGTGACCGTGCCGTACGCTGTGCAGCTTGCCAACAAGGGCTACCGCCAAGCGATT
Organism: Brevibacillus sp. MCWH; assembly: GCF_013096935.1. NCBI lineage: Bacteria > Bacillati > Bacillota > Bacilli > Caryophanales > Paenibacillaceae > Brevibacillus > Brevibacillus sp. MCWH. The sequence goes on from NZ_SDLF01000017.1 coordinate 26,705, forward strand.
CTGGACAACCGCGCGCTGGCCAAAGGGGTCAACGTGATCGAGGGGAACGTGACCTACAAGGCCGTCGCCGAAGCGCACAACCTGCCGTACGTCTCTATCGACGACGTGCTGCTGGTGAAAAACTGACCGGGCCGGGACGATCCCAGCCGACACAGCAAAACCGTGACCAACTGCCTGCCCTGCCAATCGGGGCAGGCAGTTTTTTTGTCGGGAGATCGGGTTTAAGAGAATACAGGCATAGGGAATGAGGATACTAGTTGCTAGAGGGGCCGGCTGCCTGCAGACGGGAGGAGTAGGAACCGAAACAGCCGTCTGCTGCCAATGGACCAGGGTCTATCCTCGTATCGCGGCAGAAGTTTTTCCGTAACCGAAGGGAAAGGGTACTTCTCTCGTAGTGCGCACCCTTTTGCAAATATGGTATGCTACTAGGCAGTAGAACGAGTGAGGAGTGCAGTGATGTATCAACTGGTCAAAAAATTCCTGTTTAAGATGAGCGCAGAAGAAGCGCATGAGAAGACCATACACCTGCTCCGGTCAGTGGAAAACTCCGCACCGGGCAAAAGCATCCTGAAGATGGTGTATCAGTTCCGCGACGAACGTCTGGAGACAACGCTCTGGGGCATTCGCTTTCCCAATCCAGTCGGCCTGGCCGCCGGATTTGACAAAAACGCCGAAGTCTATCACGCGTTGGCTTCGCTGGGCTTTGGATTCGTGGAAGTGGGCACAATCACGCCGCAGGGACAACCGGGCAATCCGCAGCCGCGGCTGTTCCGCCTGCCGGAGAAGCAGGCGGTCATTAACCGCATGGGGTTCAACAATTACGGCGCCTACACCGCCTCGCAAAACCTGTTGGACTACGCCTATGCCGACATCCCGATCGGCATCAACATCGGCAAGAACAAGCTGACGCCCAATGAAGAAGCGGCTTCCGACTACAGCAAGTGCCTGGACCTGCTCTATTCGTACGGCCATTATTTTGTGATCAACGTCAGCTCGCCCAACACGCCCAACCTGCGCGACTTGCAGGAGGCCAACAGCCTGCGGTCCATTCTCCGCGAAGTGAAGGCCAAGGCGGCCGAACTGGAGATGCGCGGCGCCAAGGCGAAGCCGATCCTGGTGAAGGTATCGCCCGACATGGCGGACGAGCAGATGAGTGACGTGGTCAGGGCCGCGGTGGCTGAAGGGGCGGCCGGCATCATCGCCACCAACACCACACTGTCCCGTGATGGGGTGGAAAACCACCCGTACGCAGAAGAAGCGGGCGGCTTGAGCGGAAAGCCGCTGGAGGAGCGGTCCACCGCCTGGGTGAGAGAAATTTACCAGGAAGTGGGGGACAAGGTGCCGATCATCGGAGTGGGCGGCATCTTCACCGGTGACGACGCCTACCGCAAGATTCGCGCCGGCGCCAGCCTGGTGCAGGTGTACACGGGAATGATCTACCGCGGGCCGGGTATTGCGCGGCAGATTAACAAACGGCTGGTGCAGCTGTTGAAGAAGGACGGGTTTGCCCGCATCAGCGACGCGGTAGGCGTGGACGCACGATAGATAGCGCACCTCGGAGACGATTCTCCCCTCTTTTGCTTTCGCGGGGGCTCGTTTATAATGGACGCAAACGTCCAAGATGGAAAGGAAAAAAACCGAATACAACGGAGCTAGGTGCCCTTATGCGGATAAGGGGTAACAGGGAATCGGGTGAAAATCCCGAGCGGTCCCGCCACTGTAACCAGGGAATTCTCTTTTGACAGGCCACTCGCCGCTCGCCGGACGGGGAAGGCAAAAGAGCGTGATGATCTGGAAGCCAGGAGACCTACCTAGCTGCCGCACCCAACAGCCTTCGAGGAAAGGAGAGGTGAGCCCAGGCAGTACGACTGTTTTGTTTGAGGAAGTAGTCGTCTATTCACATTGCGCAAAGCTCATCCGGCCGGATGAGTTTTTTTCTTGGACGTTGGATGTCGAACCAGATAGGGAGAGGATGCTCGATGAGCCGTTCGCGTTCGTTGATGAGCGGAATGCTTGTGACCGGATTTGTCATGTACTTTCTGCTGAATGAGCCGGAGACCGGACACGCCATGCACATCATGGAAGGCTTTTTGCCGGTGGAGTGGGCGCTGTTCTGGTGGGCCGCGTTTCTGCCCTTTTTCCTGCTGGGCCTGCGCTCCATCAAGCGGCTGGTCCAGGATAACCCCGAGTTGAAGCTGCTGCTGGGGGTGGCGGGGGCGTTTGCCTTTGTTCTGTCCGCATTGAAAATTCCGTCTGTGACCGGGAGCAGTTCCCACCCGACCGGGACCGGCCTGGGAGCCATCCTGTTCGGTCCGCTGGTCATGTCGGTGCTGGGCACCCTGGTGCTGCTGTTCCAGGCCCTGCTGCTCGCCCACGGCGGCTTGACCACGCTGGGGGCCAACGCGTTTTCCATGGCAGTGGTCGGGCCGTTTGTGGCCTACGGGGTGTATCGGCTGGTGCTGCGGGCCAACGGCGGCCAGCGGGTGGCAGTGTTTCTGGCGGCTGCCCTGGCCGACCTGACCACGTACGTGGTGACGTCACTGCAGCTGGCGCTGGCGTTTCCGGCAGCATCCGGTGGTGTCGCCGCCTCGTTCGCCAAATTTGCCGGCATCTTCGCGCTGACGCAGGTGCCGCTGGCCGTAAGCGAGGGACTGCTGACGGTGCTCGTCTGGAACTGGCTGCAGTCGTACAATGCAAAAGAACTGTCGCAACTGCCGCTGCTCAAACGGGAGGGGATGTAAGTGAAACGCTGGTCAAACTGGGTGCTGTTGCTGCTGGTGGCGTTGTTGGCCGTGCTGCCGCTGATATTGGTGAAAGATTCGGAGTTTGGCGGAGCGGACGGCGCGGCGGAAGAAGCGATCAAAGTAGTGGCCCCCGACTATGAGCCCTGGTTCCAGCCGCTTGTGGAGCCGCCGGGCGGCGAGACGGAAAGCCTGCTGTTTGCCGTGCAGGCCGCGCTGGGCGCCGGATTTATCGGATATGCAATCGGCCTGTACCGGGGTCGGTTGAACAACGGCAAAGAACAATGATCGACCAGTTGGATACGCTCGCCTACACCAACCGGCTGCGCCGCCTGTCCCCCGGCTGCAAGCTGCTGTTTGCCGTGGCGCTGATGTTGATCGTCCTGGTCAGCCATCCGCCCGTGCAGATTGCCGCCTTTGTCTGGATAAGCATCTGGATTGTCGCCTACGCCCGCATTCCCTGGCGCGTCTACCTGGTCGGGCTCGTTCTCGCATGTTCGTTTTTGGCCGCGGGAATGCCGGCCCTGTTGGTGGAAGCGGCGCCTTCGTCCGGGTGGAGCAGCGGCGCCAATGTCCTGGCCGCCTGGCAGTGGGGAGGCTGGGTGATTTATGTGACCACGGACGGCGTCGCCCGGGCAGTGACCCTCATGTGCCGTTCCCTCGCGGCACTGTCCTGCTTGTATTTCGTGCTCTTTACCGTGCCGTTTGCCGAACTGCTCCAGGTGCTGCGCCGCATCGGCCTGCCGGCGGTGCTGACCGATCTGGTGATGCTTATGTACCGTCTGGGGTTTGTGTTTCTGGAAACGGCAGCCTGGCTGCGGACCGCGCAAATCGCGAGGGGCGGCTATCAGGGGATTCGCGCGGCGCTCCGCGACACCGGCAGGTTGGTCAGCCGGCTGTTTGCACGTGCGATGCTCCGGTATCGGCAGCTGTACCTGGGCATGATGGCGCGAGGTTTCACGGAGGACTTTCGCGTCGTCAGCCTGTCAACACATGTCCGCTCCAAGCGGCACGAACGGGAGGCACTGGTCGGATGTGTGCTGCTGGCGGCATGGGAATGGTGGATCGGAGGATGAGACGTGACAACGCATGTGCTTGAGTTTGCCGATGTGCATTACACCTATCCGGGCGCCGCTCAGCCTGCGCTCAACGGCGTGACAATGGCCGTGCCGGCAGGCCGGCGATGTGCGCTGCTCGGCCGCAACGGCTGCGGCAAGTCGACGCTGTTTTTGCATGCAAACGGCATTTTTCGCCCGCACAAGGGACAGGTCCTGTGGAAAGGCGTGCCGATCAGTTCGCGGCGGGCAGATCTGCAGGCGCTCAAACGAAACGTAGGGCTTGTGTTTCAGGACCCGGAGCAGCAGTTGATCGCTGCCACTGTCGCCGAGGATGTGTCGTACGGGCTGTGCAATCTCCATCTGCCGGAAGCGGAGATCAGGGAAAAAGTGCGGCGGACACTGGAGGCATTCGGCCTGAGTGAGTGGGCTGACACTCCGGTGCATCATCTGAGTCTCGGCCAGAAGCGGCGGGTGGCCCTGGCCGGCGTGATGGTGATGGAACCGGAACTGCTGCTGCTGGATGAGCCGACGTCCTACCTGGACCCGTGGCAGACGGAGGCCTTTGTCCGTCAGTTGGAGCGCATCCACGCAGCAGGCACGACAATTGTAATGGCGACGCATGACCTGGATTTCGCATACGCCTGGGCGGACTGGGTGTTTGTGATGGATGCGGGGCGGCTTGTGCTGGCAGGGGAGCCGGAGCGTGTCTTTGCCCGTCGGGACATCCTGGAGGTTTTGCAGTTCAAACGGCCCGCCGTGCTGGAACTGTGGGAATCCCTTCCCGGCCATGTGAAAGAACGGCTCGGCCCCGGCCTGCCCAAGACGACGGGCGAGCTGGCGGAGCGGCTGCGTTTGTTGTAGCGTTGTTTGCCCCTTATCCGCGTCGCGTTTTGGAGCGGACGCATTCGACTACTTTGCTGGTTGTCAAGAGAGCGAGCGGGCACCATCACACATGACTGATTTTGCCTGCAAACAAACTGAGACCGAGGCACAATGCCTCGGTCTTTTTGTTGCTTCTGTATTTGCGGCGGATTCGGTTTCTCGCGGTTCCAGATTGGAGGATTGCCCGAGCGCTTGGCTTACAGATCGTAGTACAGTTCGTATTCCTTCGGATTGACGGTGCGCTCCACTTGTTGGATTTCGTCGCGCTTGAGGGCGATCCAGGTTTCGATCACGTCGTGAGTGAAGACGCCGCCCTCCAGCAGGAAGTCGTGGTCGCGTTCCAGCGCGTTCAGCGCTTCTTCCAGCGAGCCGGGTGCGCTCTTGATCTCATGTTTTTCTGCATCGGTGAGGTCGTAGATGTTGCGGTCAACCGGCCCGAATCCCAGTTCGCGCGGATCAAGCCCGCGCTTGATTCCGTCCAGACCGGCCATCAGCATGGCGGCAAAGGCCAGGTACGGATTCGCCGTGGAGTCCGGGGTGCGAAACTCGATGCGAGCCGCTTTCGGCGTCATGGCAGCCACCGGGATGCGGATGGCAGCGGAGCGGTTCCCTTTGGAGAAGACCAGGTTGACCGGCGCTTCATAGCCGGGCACCAGCCGTTTGAACGAGTTGGTGCTCGGATTGGTCAGCGCAATCAGGGCCGGGGCGTGATACAGGATGCCGCCAATGTAATAGAGCGCCATTTGGCTCAGGTTGGCGTAGCCGCCTTTTTCGTAGAAGAGCGGTCGCTCGCCGTCAAACAGGCTTTGATGCACGTGCATGCCGCTGCCGTTGTCGCCGACGATCGGTTTCGGCATGAAGGTGGCCGTCTTGCCGTGTTTGGCCGCCACGTTGCGGACGATGTACTTGAACAGCAGCAGGTTGTCAGCCGTGCGCGTCAGGGTGTCAAAGCGGAAGTTGATTTCCGCTTGCCCGGCAGTGGCCACCTCGTGGTGATGGCGCTCCACTTTCAGGCCGGCTTGGGTCATGAGTGTGCACATCTCATTGCGGATGTCCACCTGTGTGTCAGTCGGCTGCACGGGGAAGTAGCCGCCCTTGTTGCGCACCTTGTAGCCGAGGTTTTGCCCTTCCTTCCCGGTGTTCCAGAACGCTTCCTCGGAGTCGATATGGAAGAAGGAACCGGACGGTCCGGAAGCGTAGCGGACGTTGTCAAACAGGAAAAATTCCGATTCCGGGCCGAAGTAGGCGTCGGTGGCCAGGCCTGTCTGTTTCAGGTAGCGTTCCGCCTTCAGGGCGATGCCGCGCGGGTCGCGTTCGTAGGGAGTGCCGTCGGGATTGTAAATGTCGCAGACGATGTTCAGCGTTTTCGCTTCGACAAACGGGTCGATAAATGCGCTGGCGGGGTCGGGCATCGCCACCATGTCGCTGTCTTCGATGCCTTTATACCCAACCAGGCTGGAGCCGTCAAAGGCGACGCCGTTGAGGAAGGTCCCTTCGTCAACCGCATAGGCGGGGATGGTCACATGATGCTGGCGGCCGGACAGGTCGACGACGCGAAAGTCAACATATTCGATGTTTTCTGATTCAATCAGGGAAAGAACTGATTTCATATCCATTTTGATCACTCCATGGCGAATATTCTTAGGTGAAATTTGTGTTAATGTTCGATTTTTTAATTTCATATTAGCGATTATAGTGTTTGGATTTTTGCGCTGTCAATAGGTTTTATGACGCATAATGTTAGGTTTTATTACATAATAGTGCGGGGTATCGCATCAGCTTCCGTTTTATTAGAATGGAGACAGACTATTTTGAACTAAGATGGGGAGGAAATGCGGATGAACGTATTGGTCTTGGGAGCAGGTGCGGTGGGCGGTTATTTTGGCGCCCGATTGGCGGAAAAAGGGGAAAATGTTACCTTCCTCGTGCGAAAACGTCGGCAGGAACAGCTGTTGAAGCGGGGCCTGCGCGTACAAAGCGTGCACGGCGACATTCATCTCGACCAACCGCAGTTGATCGTCGCAGGTGAAGCAGCAGGGCCCTTTGACGTGGTGATCCTGTCCAACAAGGCCTATCATCTGGACGACAGCCTGGAGTCGATTGCTCCGTACGTGGGCGAACAGACGGTGGTGATACCGCTCTTGAACGGGATTGCCCACATGGAGCAGTTATGGGCGCGTTTTGGACGGGAGCGGGTCCTCGGCGGTCTCTGTTTTATCGAGACGACGCTGAACGAGGATGGCGATGTGGTGCAGACCAGCCCGACGCACGAAGCGGTGTTCGGCGAGTGGGAAGGCGGGCGAAGCGAGCGGGTGGACGCGATCGAACGGGCTTTTGCCGGGACGGCGGCCACGATCAGGGCGAGCGCCAACATCCAGCGCGACATGTGGCACAAGTACCTGTTCATCACCACCTTGTCGGGCATGACCACGTTGATGAACGCAGCGGTAGGGCCGATCCGCGATGCCGTCTACGGGATGGAGCTGACGCGCCAACTGGCCGAAGAGGCGGCCGCCGTGATGCGCGCGCTGCATGCCCCGATCGACGAAGACATCGTCGAGAAGCAGATGAAGACGTTTCAAAATCTGGGCTACGGAATGAAGTCCTCGATGCTGCGCGACATGGAAAAAGGACTGCCGGTGGAAGCGGATCACCTGCAGGGCTACCTGCTGCGGCGGGCGGAGGAACTGGGTGTGGCCGCGCCGCTGCTCAAAGTTGTGTACAATAATCTGAAGGTTTACGAACGGAAGCGGGAAGCAGGCAAATAAGGTATAATAGTAACGGTTTGTTTATTTCGAGAGGAGGGGTACACATGGAAGTGATCAAGATTTCCCCCCGCGGATACTGTTACGGCGTCGTGGACGCCATGGTGCTGGCGCTGAAAACGGCGCAAAATTTTGACCTGCCCCGACCGATTCACATTTTGGGGATGATTGTACACAACGCCCACGTCGTTGAGGCGTTTGAAAAACTGGGTGTAAAGACGCTGGACGGCGAAGACCGGCTGGCGCTGCTCGACAAGATTGACAAGGGGACGGTGATCTTCACCGCGCACGGCGTTTCCCCCGAAGTGCGGAAAAAGGCGCGTGAAAAGGGCTTGACCGTGGTAGACGCCACCTGCCCGGACGTCACCAAGACCCATGACCTGATCCGCGAAAAAGTGGCGGAGGGGTATCACGTCATCTACATCGGCAAAAAAGGGCATCCGGAGCCGGAGGGAGCTGTCGGCATTGCTCCCGACAGGGTGCATCTGGTGCAGACCGTGGACGAGATCGAGGCGCTGAATCTGCCCGTCGACAAACTGATCGTGACCAACCAGACGACGATGAGCCAGTGGGACGTCAAACACCTGATGGACGCGATCATCAAACGCTTCCCGCAGGTGGAGGTCTACAACGAAATCTGCCTGGCCACACAGGTGCGCCAGGAGGCAGTCGCGGAGCAGGCCGGAGAGGCCGATCTCTGCATCGTCGTCGGCGACCCGCGCAGCAACAACTCCAACCGGCTGGCGCAGGTGGCGGAAGAGATTGCCGGCGTGCCGGCCTACCGCATCGCTGATTTGTCCGAACTGAATCTGGAATGGCTGAAAGGAAAGAAAAAGGTGGCGGTCACGTCCGGTGCGTCCACGCCGACGCCGTTGACCAAAGAGGTGATCCAGTTCCTGGAGCAGTACGACGAGACAAAGCCGGAGACCTGGGAGAAAAAGCGGACAGTCAACATGGAGAAAATCCTCCCGGCAGTGAAGCAGTAAAGCGGGCCGCTGCCGACGGAGACGAGAACTGTCACCACAAGAAATTACCGCGTTTCCGACATCTGAACCCAAGCGCAATTTGGCCGAGGAGACGAGCGGGCACGCTCGTCTCTTCGGCCTGAACCAAAGGAGAGCTTATGTCTGAAGCACTGACCAGTCAAGCGAGCGACGAACGCGGGGCACAGCGCATCCACCTGAACGCATTTTACCTGTTTGCCTACTACGGATTCGGCTCGTTTTTTCCGCTCATTACCCAGTACTACGATTCGATCCGCCTGACCGGAACGCAGATCGGCGTGATCAGCGCCGTGACACCGGTGATTTCCATTGTGACACAGCCGCTGTGGGGCATGATCTGCGACCGCTTTCACATCCGCAAGCAGGTCCTGATGCTGACCCTGGCAGCAGCGGGGGCGATCGGGCTGCTGTTTCCCGCCGTTTCCACGTTTGCCTGGGTGTTTTTGCTCTACATCGCCATGTCCGTGTTTCAAAGTGCGGTTGTACCCGTGTCGGACAGCCTGGCACTGGGGTATGCGAAACGGCACAACATCCAGTTCGGCGACATTCGCATGTGGGGCGCAGTCGGGTTTGCCCTCGCCGCCTTTCTGACCGGGTTGGCGGTGGAACAATGGGGGCCTGCCGCCATTTTTTACTCGTACTGCGGCGCCTACCTGATCGCCTGCCTGTTTCTGCGCCAGATTCCGGAACACACGGATGCGGCGCCGTTTACCGTGAGTGTGTTCAAGGGACTGACTCAGCTGATCCGCCTGCCGCGGTTTGTCCTGTTTCTCTCGGCTACCTTTTTTATCTTTGGGACGATCAATGCCCATAACATCTGGTTTTCCCTGTACTACCAGCACATCGGGGGAACGGTGGCCGGCGTGGGTCTGGCCTTTCTGCTCTTTGCCGGCAGTGAGGCGCCGTTTATGAAAGTCGCCGGTTACTTTGTGCGCCGCTGGGGGCTGGAGCTGACCATTCTGCTTTCGAGCACGGTCTCCGCCCTTCGCTGGCTCTGGTACAGCACGGCTCCCGACACGACCTGGGTGATCGCCCTCTTTTTCATCCAGGGTCTCTCCGTCGGATGTTATCTGGCCACGGCAGCGCAGTTCGTGCGGGAAAACACGCCCGCTTCCCTGCAGGTGACCGCGCTTGCCATCTACGCTTCCATCGGCAACGGGCTGGGCTCGATGACCTGCAACCTGGTGGGCGGATGGATCAAGGACACGTTTTCCATCCTGGAGACGTACCTGTTTTTCGGTCTGGCCTCGGTGGCCGGACTCATTCCGCTGCTGATCATCCGCTTTGGGCCGTGGAAGCACGCTTCGGCCGAGCAGCAGGAACAGTTCACGTCAGGACAGCTTAGTCGATAATCAGCAGTCCCTGATACCCTGTTTCCGGATAACCGGGCGTATCCGAGACAAACGGATAGCGCCCTTTTTTGCTGGCCGTAAACTGGAGCGTCGTCGACTGGCTCGGTTTCAGATCGGCGGAAGAGATGTTCAGCTCGCGAATCACCAGGTTGTGGGGACGGGTGTCCGTGTTGACGACCGTCAGGGAAACGGTCTCTCCCTGGTGAAAGACGAGCCGGTTGGGCAAAAAGCCGGCGCTGGCAATGGTGACGGTTTGCACCCGTTGGGCCGCGACCGGGGAGGTATTTATGCGGTAGTGGTCATGCAAGGCTAATAACCCCGATATCAGCGCCAGCGCGATAAACGGATAGCGAAGCTGCCTGAAACGGTGACGAGTCATTACACTTCAGCTCCTTCGCGTGTGCATGATCTGTGCTGTTACTATTATCCTGTCCTGGCCTGGGCGGGGATAAACACAGCGATGGTGCGCAGAGGATGGCTGATCCGAGCGCGAAAAAAGCCCTGCTCCCAACATGATGTCGGGATCAGGGCTTTTGCTGTCATTGACCACGCTTGCCGGCGATCATTTCAGAGGTTCTCAATGATTTGCGAAACGTCTTCGTGATTTTTTGCGCGCCAGCCCTCCATGTCCGAATGCCTCCAAGATTGATAGTGCGATTCTATTTCCTTCCTTTACTGTACCCACCATTTACTAAAAGGGCAAAAACACCTCTTATGTTTTACGATTTTATACAATGATCGACAAATAATGGAGAGCCATTATATTGAAGCAGTATAACAATCTGGATATAATTTTGCAAAAAATATGAATTGGGAGTGATTTGGTTGGCAAATAACCAAATTCCACGGAGAACCATTGGGGATTTGCTGTCCCTTTACCGCAGACAAAACAACCTTTCATTCGCACAGGTTGAGGCGCAGACTGGAGTAACAAAAGGGGCGCTATATAAAATAGAAAGCGGGGAAACGAAGCGGCCTGAATATAAAACAGTTAAGGCATTAGTGGCCATCCTGCCTCAGCCCTTTGAGGAAATCATTGAGTGTTATGTGGAAGGAGAACAACGGCCAGATACGTTGTATGAGGTCCTGCAGGATGTCATTCAACGAGGCGACAACATTCCGCTGTTGGAAAAAGTGGCCGTCAAGTTCCTGCAATCTCCCCAGGCAGACACCTATACAGCGTTGGAACGGCTGTATCACCTCGCTGACACCACCACCAATACCGAGCTCAGCCTGCCGCTTTTCAACACTATTGTCAAATACGCGAGAGAACACGGAATCCCACAGTATATTGCCAAAGGGCTGCTCAAAAAATACCTGATTGAAAGGTATGATTTGAAGCGGTTGGACGATTCATTCAGGCTTGGCGAAGAAATTATGCATTACATTGACTTTTTAACCCCAGACGAACAGACGATTTATTATTTTAGGATGGCGCTCCATGCCCACAACATTCAGCAATACGAACGGTGTATTGAATATTGTGAAGCGGGCCTTAAATTGAAAACGGCTGAAACGGAACTGACAGCCAGGGCGTACTTGGCCATGATCAACTCATTTTATTGGTTGGGGGAGTATGACGCTGTTGAATCCCACTTGCGTGTGTTTGAAAGGTTTGATTACGAATTTGTTGCATATACAGCCAAGTTTACGTATGCGATCGTAAAAGCACGCAAAAAAGAATATGATGTGGCTGTTCCCGTGTTGAAAGAGTGTTTACGCGAGGTTAGCCCGGATTCTCGCATTCATGTTGTGAATGAACTGCTGGACATTTATCTGCAGACGAACAATCATCATGAAATTGCCGAGCTGCTGAGAAAGGAAAAAGAAATTCTGCCGGAAAATCCGCAAACACCCTATAAACATCGGTCGATTGGAAGATACTATCGCTACAAGGGAGAGTTTCAAATACAGACAGGCTCCCTCGATGAAGGGATTGACAGTTATATTGACGGATTGTTCGCTTACGGAGAGGTGAATGCCTATGATGAAATAACGGAATCATTGATTCTTTCTCAGTTTTATTTGTTGGAAAAGTATATGGATTATCATGATCTTACGAAAATGAAAGACTTGTATGATCGGATAATGAAAAAACAGTTGTCAAGAGCAAGTGTGACCAATGAGAAAACCATAAGGGAAAACCTTATGCACCACAATAATGTCGATTCCAGGGAAGTAACCCGTTCCTGAATTGAATAAACGACTTTACGTGCTCAGAAAGGAAACTATTGATCGTGTATTTGCAGATCTAAAGGAGAAGCATGGTTAAAAACTCCCTCGACTGCACTGGCAACGAGGGAGTTTGTCTCTTCAGTCTGAGCCCTGCTCCAAGATGGCGGGATCAGGGCTTTTGCTGTCATTGTCCATGCTTGCCGACGATCATTTCGATCGCTTCGCCGCTGCAAGCGCAGTGTTTTCATCCACTTTTGCCGCTTCATCCAATGCCTGGACGTTCAATCCGTTGTCGACAAACGTGCGGCTTTCTGCCAGTCGCTGAACCTCGGCGGCATACACAGCCGTTCGCTCCTGTCCCGGATCGGGGGGAGAAGCGGTCAGCTGTGCTGCGGCAGCCGATGTGATTCCAACCGCAGCGACAATGACGGCACTTGCTGCGAATCCGAAAGGTTTTTTCAAGAAGCCGTCAACTCCTTTTTATCGCTCGGATGTCCCGCTCTAGCCGGGATGTTTGCGGTAAGGTGAGCGGAGAAGAAACCTGCCTTTCCTGCTTTCCAGCAACATTCGCTGACGCTCCACGATGTACCTGTCCAGTTCCTGGCTTACACGCAATACAGCACAATCCGTCAACGATCCTTTTTGTTTGACAATCTCATTCAGTTGTTTTTGGAGGTTCTCAATGATTTGCGAAACGTCTTCGTGATTTTTGGCGCGCCAGCCCTCCATGTCCGAATGCCTCCAAGAATTGATAGTGCGATTCCATTTCCTTCCTTTACTGTACCTACTATTTACCAAATGTCACCAACTTCACTTTTTAGAAAACGTTCGACATTTTAATACACTGATATAAAGACAAAAAGATTTTTATTGATCTGTTTTTATTTTCTGTTTATAATCTCTATAAAATAGTAATGTTTGGAAATGGAGTGTTATAGTTGGAAAGAAACCAACGACGAAGGAAAACCCTCGGAGATTTATTATCTCTTTACCGTAAACAAAGCGGGGTTTCTTTTTCGGAAGTGGAAGCACAAACTGGTGTGACCAAAGGGGCACTTTATAAGATTGAAAGCGGGGAAACGAAGCGGCCGGAATACAAAACAGTTAAGGCGTTAGCTGCTGTCCTGCCTCAGCCCTATGAAGAAATCATTGAATATTACGTGGAAGACGAACAACGGTCAGAGACGTTATATGAAATCCTGCAGGATGTCATTCAACGAGGCAGCAGCATTCCACTGTTGGAAAAAGTGGCCGTCAAGTTCCTGCAATCTCCCCAGACAGACACCTACACAGCATTGGAACGGCTGTATCACCTCGCTGACACCACCACCAATACCGAGCTCAGCCTGCCGCTTTTCAACACCATTGTCAAATACGCGAGAGAACACGGAATCCCGCAGTATATTGCCAAAGGGCTGCTCAAAAAATACCTGATTGAAAGGTATGATTTTAAGCGATTGGACGATTCGTTCCGAGTTGGCGAAGAAATTATGCATTACATTGACTTTTTAACCCGAGACGAACAGACGATTTATTATTTTAGGATGGCGCTACAAGCCTACACCATTCAAAAATACAAACGATGTATTGAATGTTGTGAAGCAGGCCTTGCGTTGAAAACGGCTGACACGGAACTGGCAGCCAGAGCGTATTTGGCCATGATCAACTCATATTCTCGTTTGGGGGAGTATGACGTTGTTGAATTACGCTTGCGTGTGTTTGAGAGGTTTGATTATGAATTTGTTACAGAAGCGGCCAAACTTACCCGTGCGATCGTAAAAGCACGCAAAAAGGAATATGATGTGGCTGTTCCCATGCTGAAAGAGTGTTTACGCGAGATTAGCCCGGATTCGCGCATTCATGTTGTGAATGAACTGATGGACATTTATCTGCAGACGAACAATCACCAAGAAATTGCCGAGCTGTTGAAAAAGGAAAAGGAAATCCTGCCGGAGAATCCGCAGACTCCCTATAAACATCGATCGATTGGAAAGTACTATCGCTACAAGGGGGCGTTTCAGATACAGACAGGCGCCCATGATGAAGGGATTGACAGTTATCTTAACAGTTTGTGCGCCTACGGAGAAGTGAGTGCCTACCAGGAAATAATCGAATGTATGACTGACATTCTGTCACAGTTCACTAAGTTGAAAAAATCAATTGATATACAATATGTGGAAAATATAAGGGGTTGTATGGTAAAATTTATAAAAAAAGGCAAAGGAGAGGTGTGTAATAATGAAAACATTGAAGACATTGACTGTATTAGCCCTGTTTATTGTTGTATTTATGAATGATCAGCCCATAAAAAAAGTAGAGAGGTCCAGCACTAATTTATTTTATCCGAGAAATATTCAGATGTATGATTATGATCCAGGATATTAACAAAAATATAGAATCTTATTGTAAGAGGGGAGCCACTTGCTCCCCTTTCTTGCTTCTCTAGTTGATTCCTACGCGGTCAGATCCCGCACCAGCGAAACCGCCATGTACGCAGCAACGCCCCAGATGAGAAAGGCGGAGGCGACGTTGAGGGCGCGCAGCAGCCGGCCGGACGAGTCAAGTCTGCCCGCCATCCGTCCGGCCAGCGCCAGTCCGAAAAACCACAGCCAGGAGACGAGAATGCAGGCGGCGGCGAATCCCCACTTCGCCGCGCCGGCATAGCCCAGCGAGCTGGTGCCGATGACGCCGATCGTGTCCAGGATCGCGTGCGGATTCAACAGCGACACCGATGCGGCGAACATCACCTGGCGTTTCGGCGGGAACTGCTCCGCCTCCTGCGTCTCGGCAGAGGGGCGGCTTCGCCAGGTGAGGATGCCCATGTAGATGAGAAAGCAGACGCCCCCGGCATAGAGGATGGTTTTCAGCCAGGCAAAGGTGAGCACCGCCAGCGACACGCCCAGCACGGCCAACAGGATCAGGAGCGTGTCGCAGACGGCTGCGGTCAGGATGACAGGCAGCGCCCGCCACAGCGTCGGCTGGGCCGCCCCCTGATTGAAGACAAAGACATTTTGCACGCCGAGCGGCAGGATTAATCCGAATGCGAGCACAAATCCGTGCAACGCGGCTTCCCACATGCGAAAAGCTCCTCCTTTTGCGGTGTATCTCATGGCTTCCACAGTAAGACAAATCGGGCCGTCTGTCTCCAGCCAATTGGTTTGGCAGCGACCCGACCAATTGGCTACAATAGGGGAAGCATGAAGACCGGAGGAGGGATCGCGATGGTGCCGACGATTGACTGGAAGCCGGACAGGGCGTCGGATGTGCCGATCTACGCCCAGATTGTCGCCTTCATCCGGGAAAAAATCGCCACCGGCGACTGGCCGGTCAAAAGCAGACTGCCGACGCAGCGGGCCCTGGCCGAGGCGTTTGGCGTCAACCGGAGCACGGTGGTGACGGCGCTGGACGAACTGAAGGCGGAAGGGCTGATCGAAGCGGTCGTGGGCAGCGGCACCGTGGTCAGCAACAACACCTGGTCGCTGCTGGCGTCCGCCCCGCCTCCCGATTGGCTGAGCTACGTCCAGGCGGGCGAACATCCGCCCAATCAGCCGACCATCCAGGCCATCAACCGGCATGAATACGATCCGCAGATCATTCGGCTGGGCACGGGGGAACTGTCGCCCGACCTGCTGCCGTCTGCCGGCATGGCGGAGATTATGGGACGATTGGGCGGACAGATTGCCCAGCTCGGCTATACGGAACCCAAAGGGCTGAAGTCACTGCGGCAGGCGATCAGCGCCCACCTGCGGACGCGCGGCATCGACGCTCCGCCGTCGTCCATTCTCGTCGTGTCCGGTGCACTGCAGGCGCTGCAGCTTATCTCGCTGGGTATTTTGCGCCAAGGCTCGGCCATATTGCTGGAGCGCCCTTCCTATCTGTACTCGCTGCCGGTGTTTCAGTCGTCGCGCATGCGGCTGACGGGCGTTCCGCTGGACGAGGAAGGGATTCGTCCGGATGCGCTGGCACGGCTGAAACAGGCCCACCAGGCCGCTCTGCTCTACACCATACCGTCCTTTCACAATCCGACCGGCATCCTGATGTCGGAGAGACGGCGGCAGCAGGTGCTGGCCGGCTGCGAACGGGAGCGGCTGCCCATCCTGGAGGATGACGTCTACGGCGAACTGTGGCTGGACGAGCCGGGGCCGCCTCCGCTGAAGGCGCTCGACCCCAACGGGCTGGTCCTGTATGTGGGCAGCCTGTCCAAATCGCTCAGCCCCGGGCTGCGGATTGGCTGGGTTGTCGGGCCGGAACCGGTTGTCGAACGGCTGGCCGACGTGAAAATGCAGACCGATTACGGAGCCAGCGCTCTGTCCCAGCTGGTGGCGGCGGAATGGCTGAGCAGCGGCCTGTACCAACGCCATCTGCAAACGGTGAGGGAGGCGCTTCGAGCGCGCAGGGCGTGCGCGTGCGAGTCGCTCAGGCGCTGGTTTGCCGATCTGGCGGAATGGCGATATCCGCAGGGCGGCTTTTACATCTGGCTGCGGCTGCGCCGGGCGGTGTCGATGCGGACTCTCTTTTCGCGGGCGCTGGCCGAGGGCATTCTGCTGAATCCGGGCTACATCTATGACGGCACGGACGACTGCCACCTGCGCCTCTCGTACGCATACGCCGATGAGCAGCAGATGGAGCGGGCGCTTCACCGCCTGTCCCGATTGATCAGAGAGATGATGTGACCGTCGGCAGAGCAGCGAGCGGGCCCCCTCACCCATCGGCTACGGACTTGTCTGCAAACAGAAGGGACATCCCTTGTCGGATGTCCCTTCAGACTGAAGACAAATTTCCCGGTTTGCAGCGATCGTCTATCAGTGATACGGAAACTGCGTGGAATATCCGCTGAATTGCTGATACGCCTGCTGCAGCTTTTGCTGGTCTTCCGCCTCCAGCTTGTACCATCCCTTTTGGAACATCAGATTAAACATCTCGCGGGCGCTGTGGTGCGTCTCCGTCAGGATGTGCAGCAGGTCGTCGTAGAGCTGCTGGTGGCTGGCTTCCCGTACGGCGACGTTCAGGCTGTCCGTCAGGTACTTGCATGTCGCCAGGCCGTCGTTCAAGAAGTCCCGGTCGTTCATCTGCGGCCCTTTTACCTTGGGAACACCCGTCTGCGGATTGGCAATCTGGTTTTGGTTTGGCATCTCATATCCCTCCTTTTACTGCATCTGCTGTTGTTGCTGCTGTTGCTGCTGTGCCTGTGTCTGGGGAATGGCAGCCATCGCCTGCGCGTTGTTTACCTGCAAGTGGCTAAGCAGTTTCTGGTAGTGGCGCTGATGCATCTGACCTGCTTTTTCCAGCGCCTGTTTCACCTGCGGGTCGGTTGCCTGTTGGGCGAAGAAGTGCAGCTTTTTAAACGCCAGCAGTTCCCAGGAAAGGGCGTCCTTCAAATAGCTGGCGTCTTTGGTCGAAATCACGCGGGGCGGTTGGGGCATCGGCGCCTGCGTTTGCTGAGGAGTGAACATCGTCGTTGACATGAGGCGATCTCCTTTCAGGTAAAATGGGATACACTCCATAGCTTGAGCAGCGGGAAGGCGGGTCATGACTTGTATTTGCAGGCAAAATGAAAGCCGGTTTGCCTCGTGTCAAATGCCAGTCGGCAAACCGGAGAAGCCGTTGCGTATGTGGGAGTACTTGGGAGGAAATCCATTAAACCAATTGCAAGCGCATAATCCGTATGTCAATGCTGACCGGGGCAAAATTGAGACAGTGGCTCGTTTCCTGATGTAGCGCCTCTTGAATCTCCCGGGCCAACGGGGGAATGGACGTCCCATACGGGAGCCGGACATCCAGGGATACCTGCAGACGGGGCACGTCTTCAAACGTGTAGGTCATGTTCTTCACCTGGCTGACGTACGGAAAGCGGCTGCACGTCACCTGGACGATCTTGCGCAGCACCTGCGGATGAATCAGGATGCGGCCGCCGGTAAACGGCGGGTGTACCACCGTCGTTTCCCCGATCACTTCCTTTTTGGCGGAAAAAATCTGTTGGGCGGAGGCGATCATCCGCTGCCAAAAGTCTTTTTCCACCTCGACGCGGGGAATCGGGATCACGTGCTTTCCCTGGGTCTCCCGAATGTACCGGGCCGCTTCGATCTCATGCGCTGGTTTGATCGCTTCGATCGGAATGTAGCGGACAGGGGTGGGCAGGTCCAGGGCTTCCCGTATCCGCTCGATCATTCGCTTCGAGGTGCCGATCACCAACAGGCGCTGAGGGCGGAGGGCGGCGAGAGCGCGGCGCACTTCCTCCGCGTGGTCGCGGTAGTGGAAAATGGCCCGCTTGACCGCCTGGATTTTCGTTTTTTCGTACTTGGCGGAGGTGCCGGCCACCTTGCGGCCCTGGTAAATCAGGATGCCGTCGTCAATGATGGCGCTGATGTCCATCTGGTGGGCCAGCTGCAGCGCACTCGTGCTTTTTCCCGTCCCGCTCGTACCGTAGAGGGCGTAAATCTCCATCGGCTCCTCCTCGTCCGTGTTTTTTCTTTAGTATACACGATCGGGCGCAGACGCAAAACGGATCACCGGTACTGGGCGCCAAGCTCGCGGGCCCGTTCAGCGGCGCGCAGCACCGCGGAGGTGACGGCGTGTTGAAAGCGGTACGAATCCAGGACTTCCAGACCGGCCTGGGTGGTGCCGCCCGGACTGGTTACTTTTTTCCGCAAAAGGGCGGGCTCATCGCTGGAGTGGAGCAGCATCTGCGCTGCTCCCAGCAGGGTCTGGACGGTGAGCTGCCGGGCCATTTCGCGGGACAGGCCGGCTTTCGCGCCCGCGCCTTCCATCGCTTCTGCCAGGTAGTACACGTAGGCCGGGCCGCTGCCGGAGAGGCCGGTGATGATGTCCAGCTCGTCTTCAGACACGATGTGGACGGAGCCGATCGCTTCAAACAGGGCAGTGGCGGCGCCAAGCTGCTGCTCACTCACGGCGTGGTTGGCGGAGAGGCCTGTGACGGACAGCCCGACGGCGGACGACGTGTTCGGCATCGTTCTGACGATCGGGCCATTGGTGCCCAGCCAGTCGCTGATGCAAGCCGTGGAAACGCCGGCGACGACGGAAATCACCAGTTGATCGGGACGGACGAGTCCGCGCAGGCTGCGGCACGCATCCGGAGCGTCTTTGGGCTTCATCGCCAGGATGAGAATATCGGATTGCTCCACCAGAGCGGCTTTGTCCTCACAGGCGTTCACCCCGAACGTCTCTGCCAGATGCCTGAGCCGCGCCTGGTCGCTGCGGTTGGCGACAAAAATCCGCTCCGGTGCAATGAGTTCGTTTTTCAATATGCCGGCCAGCATGGCCTCGACGATCGAACCGGCTCCGAGAAAGCCGAGCCGCGTATCGAAAGAGAGCGTTGAATGTTCACTCATGCTGCATTCTCCTTCCGTTAGCGAATCTGTCCGCTGCCGCGCACGACGTACTTGCTGGACGTAAGCGCGGGCAGGCCCATCGGACCGCGGGCGTGCAGCTTTTGCGTGCTGATGCCGATCTCCGCGCCAAAGCCGAATTCCCCGCCGTCCGTAAAGCGGGTGGACGCGTTGTGGTAGACGGCTGCCGCATCGACGGCGGCGAGAAACCGTTCCGCTCGCGCGGCGTCCTGCGCCACGATCGCTTCAGAGTGGCCGGTGCCGTGGCGGGAGATATGGTCCAGTGCGTCGTCCATGCTGTCTACCGTGCGCACGGCCAGGATCAAGCCGAGGTATTCCGCATCCCAGTCCGCCGGCGTGGCGGGTACGAGCCGGTCCGCCAGCTCCGGATGGAGCCGCCGCGTCTCCTCGCAGGCGCGCAGTTCGATGCCGGCCTCCATAAGACGGGCCAACAGGTCGCGCCGGTGCGCTTCAGGCCAGGCGCGGTGCAGGAGCAGGGTTTCGGCCGCGTTGCAGACGGCAGGGCGGCTCGTTTTGGCGTTGAGGGTGATCGTTTCCGCCATGGCGTACTCGGCGGTTCGGTCGATGTAGATGTGGCAGTTGCCCACGCCCGTCTCCAGCACCGGGACGGTGGAGGTGCGCAGCACACGGCTGATCAGCGAGGCGCCGCCGCGCGGAATGACGACGTCGATCAAGCCGTTGGCCGTGCACAAGAGATCGACCGATTCGTGTGCGTCATAGGGCAGGTACTGCACGGCCTCTGCCGGCAGCCCGCTGTCCGCCAGAGCGGCGCGGATGCTGTGCGTCAGGGCGAGGTTGCTTTCCCGGGCACTGCGGCTGCCGCGCAGGACGATCGCATTGCCCGTCTTGAGCGCAATCGCCGCGGCGTCCACGGTGACGTTTGGCCGGGCCTCGTAGACCATGCCGATCACGCCCAGCGGGACCCGCACCTGCTGAATCACCAGACCGTTTGGCCGGGTCCATTGGGCTGTCACTTCGCCCACCGGATCGTTCAGCGCGACCAGTTGGCCAAGCCCTTCGACCAGATCGCGCAGCCGATCCGGCGTCAGGCGCAGCCGGTCCAGATAGGCAGCCGGTTGACCGTCCGCTTCCGCACGGGCCATATCCCGCTCGTTGGCGGCGAGGATGGCTGCTTCGTCAGCCAGCAGACGTTCGCCGATTGCCTTTAGGGCGCGGTCCTTTTCCGGGCGGGACAGCAAGGCCAGGTGCCGCGACGCCTGTTTGGCCAGGCGGATCTGTTCGTACACGCGTTCCTTCAGGTTTTGCTCCATGTGTGGTTTTTTCTCAGTTTGGCTCTTCTCCACATTCCTCATCTCCTTTAACGCGAGGGAATCCCCCGCCTGCTTCACGTTCTCTCGCTGCCGCCGATTGCCGCAAAGCACGCTGCTTCCGTCCATTGGTCGCGGTGGATGACGATGCCTTTCGGCGGACTGGCGGCAGAGAGCTTTGCCCGCAGCTCGGCGGCGCTCCAGCGGCTGACGCCGCGACCGATCATTTGGCCGTCGCAGTACACCTCGATCACCTCGCCGGAGGCAAACGCGCCATCCACGTCCCGCACGCCGGCCAAAAGCAGGCTGCGCTGGTGTAGCAGCACAGCTTCGGCGGCGCCTTGGTCCACGCTGATCCGCCCGCGGACGGGGGAGTGAAGCGCGATCCACTGCTTGCGGGTCGGCAGCGCGTGGCCAGCGGGCGATTCGGGACGGAAGCCGACGTAGGTGCCGCTGCCGCTGCCATCCAGCACGTCAAGCAGGTCGGACGGCTGCGCCAGGCGGCCGATAAAGCTGGGAACGCCCAACTGCCGGGCAGTCTTGGCGGCAATCAGCTTGGAGCGCATCCCGCCTGTGCCCAATCGGGAGGCTCCGCCAGCCAGCGCCTCCACTTCGTCGGTGACGGCGGACAGATAGGGAATGCGGACCGCGTCCGCGTGGGTGCGCGGGTCCTTGTCGTACAGCCCGTCGGTATCCGTCAGGATCAGGTACAGGTCGGCGTGTACCAGACCGGCGACCAGCGCGCCCAGCATGTCGTTGTCGCCAAAGGTCAGCTCCGCCACGGAGACGGTGTCATTTTCGTTGATGATCGGCAGGACGTTTTTCTCCAGCAGCAGAGACAGCGTCTGAAAGGCGTGCTGATAGCGTTCGCGGTCGGAAAAGTCGCCCCGGGTCAAGAGGATTTGCGCCACGGTGCAGCCGTATGCGGCGAACAGTTCGGTGTAGGTTTGCATCAGGAGGCTTTGCCCGATGGCCGCAGCTGCCTGTTTGGCCGCCAGCGTGCGGGGACGCTGTTGGTACCCCAGCTTCCGAAAGCCGCTCGCCACCGCTCCCGAGGAGACGAGCACGACCTGATGGCCGGCGTCTCTAAGACGGCTGACGGCCGATACGAGCAGGGACATTTTCGCCGGATCGCACCCGCCGCCCGGCGCCGCCAGCGAACTGCTGCCCACTTTTACCACCAGCCGCATTTTTCCCTTCTTCATCGTGTAACCCTCCTCATTCCAGCAACAAAAAAGCAAAAAACCCTTTCATCCCACACATAAGGACGAAAGGGTATCTCTCTTCCGCGGTACCACCTTATTTAACGGTATGCAGGCGTAAAGCACGAGGCGTTGTCCTCGTGTTCAGCCGCCAAACCGTTCGGCTCTCTTTCTTTGATAACAGGTGAAAGAAACCTGTCCAGGTCATCCCTGGCCGCTCAGGGGTGGGTTCAAACCGGTTCATGGGCGAAATCTCTCAGCCGCTGAATCTCGCTCTCTGTACCTGAAGGGCGGTTTTACTGATCCCCGTCATCGCCATAGGCTATACACTTTTGTTCAATCGCGTTTGTTAATTCATAATTATTCGCGTGGGCCTGTGCAAATGTCAAGGGGGTTTGCGCACATATTTTTTTCGCATGTCCGGATTACGGCTGCCGCTCCCGACACCGTCTGACTCGTGATTGCGCTTATGTTTCCCGCGAAAAACAGCGCGCAAACACGGTGCGGCAAAACGATGTGAGCTGGTTGCGAGATAGGGGTTGTTTCCGTGGAGAAATTATGGCTATCATGGAATGAGGTTGAAAAACAGTTGAGGTGGAATAGGCATGTTCGGTTTTGGGAAAAAGGAAAAAAAGATGGACGGCATCGATGTATTGCTGATTAAGACGGAAGAATCGCAACTTCGCGACATCTACATGGTCGCGTTTCCCAGCATGTATGCCAATGACATTGTCAGCATGCTGCAAAAGCTGGAAAAATCGCCGCTGAACAATCGGGAATACCTGGGGGAACTGGGCGGATTCCGCATCATGATCCACCTGGAGGCCATGACCCGATATGAGGTGCTGGACGATGCGGACATGGAGGCGCATCCGCTGCAAATCAGCGACTTTGCCAACTTTCTGCTGCGCCGTCTGGAGACGCTGGAGGCAAACGGCCAGCTGCCTGAATCGGAAGACGTGGCGTTCTTCATGGGCGAGCTGACCATGCTTCGCGACGGCAGTTTTATCCCGCAGTAACACGCAAGCCGGCATTCTTGCCGGCTCTTTTCTCAGGCGCAGGAGAACCGCAGGGTGCAGGGGAGATACGAAACTCATTATCGGCTGGTTCGTATTACGTGTAAGTACGACGCACTTCCCGGCAAAAGGAGGACGACCATGATCGAACTCGTGGACGTGAGCAAGAGCTACGGCGGTACTGTCAAGGCGGTTGACCGCCTCACCCTGACCGTTCCCCGCGGGGAAATTTTCGGTTTTCTCGGGCCAAACGGGGCGGGCAAGACAACGACGATCAAGATGATTACCGGCATCGTCCGGCCGGACCAGGGAACCATCCGGGTGAACGGCCGAGATATCGGGACCGAACCGCTGGAGGCCAAGCGGCAGTTCGGTTATGTGCCGGACAGTCCCGACTTGTTTTTGCGCCTGAAAGGGCTGGAATACGTCACCTTTATGGCCGATATGTACGGAGTGCCGCAGGACGTGCGCAAGGAGCGGATCGCCCGGCTGGCCGAACGGTTTGACATGACCGACGCCCTCTCTGATCCGATTCAGAGTTATTCGCACGGCATGAGGCAAAAAATCGTAATCATGGGGGCCCTCGTCCACCATCCGGAAGTCTGGATTCTCGACGAACCGCTGACCGGGCTGGACCCAAAATCAGCGTTCACCCTGAAGGAAATGATGCGGGAACACGCTGACAGCGGCCGGACCGTGTTTTTCTCCACACACGTGCTGGAAGTGGCGGAGAAGCTGTGTGACCGCGTCGCCATCATCAACAAGGGCGAGATTCTGTTCTGCGGCACGTTCAAGGAGATGCAAGAGCACTTCCGCTCCAGCGAATCGCTGGAACGGCTGTTCCTGGAGCTGACGAAGCATGAATAGGACCTGGAAGTTGACCAAGGTGCTGATGAAAAACGGCAGCGGCCTTTTGAGCGGGAAGCGGGGGAATTGGTGGAAAAATGCGCTGATTATCCTGCTGTTGGCTGTCGCCTTTTTCCCGATGATATCCGGATACGTGATGGGGGTCATGGGCCTGTACGACGGACTGGCGGCGAGCGGGCAGCAGAGCGCGCTCTTGGGGATGGGGATGGCAATTGCCAGTATGGGCATCCTGATTTTCGCCCTTTTTTACGTTCTGACTGTATACTACTACTCGCAGGACGTGGAGCACCTGCTGCCCCTGCCGCTCAAGCCGTCCGACATTCTCGGGGCAAAGTTCCTCGTCACGCTGGTGTACGAGTATGTGCCGACCGCGTTTTTGCTGCTGCCGCTGCTGATAACGTACGGGGTGAAAAGTGGCGCCGGACCGCTCTACTACCTGTACGCGGCCGTCGTCTTTTTGACGCTGCCGGTCATCCCGCTGGTCATCGCCTCGCTGGTGGCCATGCTGTTCATGCGGGTGACCAGCGTGGGGAAAAGCAGGGACCGGCTCCGCCTGATCAGCGGCGTAATCGGGATCGCGGCCGTGATTGGCGTTCAAGTTGCCATCAATCGGAACAACGCAGGGGAACACAGCTTCGAGCAGTTGGCACAAATGCTGATCTCGGATAATAACGCCCTGCTTTCGCTGGTCACCCGACTGTTCCCGAACACCAGGCTGGGGGCGTTGGCGCTTGTCGAGTCGGGAGCTCTCGCCGGCCTATGGTACCTGCTCGCCTTTGTGCTGGTGTCGGCGGTGTTTGCCGCGGGCTTTGTCATGCTGGGAGACCGCTTGTACCTGAAGGGTGTCATGGGGATCTCCGAGACGGCGGCCAGGCGCAGGCGTGTCAGCGGGGATGAGTTTGACAAGCTGACCGGACGAAGGTCGCCTGTGCTGGCGTTCGCCAGCAAGGAATGGAAGGTGCTGCTGCGCACCCCTGCCTTTTTCCTCAACTGCGTCCTGTCCTGCTTCTTGTTTCCCTTGCTGGTGTTCATTCCCGTGCTCAGCCGCCCGGACGGGTTTGAAACAGTGGGCGAGTGGGGGCAGTTTCTCCAGAAAGACGCCTTTGCCGGAATTGGCGTGGCGGTCTTGTTTGTGCTCGCCATTTTCATGACGGTCATGAACAGCGTCTCCGCCACGGCCTTCTCGCGCGACGGGCAGTCCTTTTTCGTCAACAAGTACCTGCCTGTTTCTTACGTGCAGATCATCGCGGCCAAAGTGGTGCCGGGCACGATACTGGGCATCATCAGCATGCTGCTGCTGTGTGCCGTCCTCGGGCTGGTGTTTCATCCGCCGCTGCAATTTCTCGTGATCGCGTTGCTTGCCAGCCTGCCGGGCATCGTGTTCCTCAACCTGATCGGGATCATGATAGACCTCAGGATGCCCAAACTGGACTGGGATTCAGAGCAGAAGGCGGTCAAGCAGAACTGGAACACGCTGTTCTCGTTGGCGGCCGTGGTGGTCATCGCAGCGCCAACGCTGTACCTGGTGTTCCAGGTGACGCCGTCGCTGTACGGCATCAGCCTGTTGCTGTTTGGCTTGTTTGCCGTCCTCGACCTGGTGCTCTGGCGGGTGCTGGTGACCAAAGGACCAGAATGGATGGAGAAGATCAAGTCGTAAGAAAAAGTGCATGGCAAGGAGAAATGGGGCAAAGAAAGCCAAGCGGGCCCCATCACTCATGTGCCGCGGACTTTGTCTGCACGCTGAACCGGAGGAGTCATTCCTTCGGTTTTTTGCTTGGCCTGGTGCGGCACAGGGAGCGGAAAGACGCACGACACAGAGCTTAAAAACTGGATGATGTTTCCTGATTGCAGGATGATCGGACTATTGGGTCAGGCGGAGAGCTTGTGCATCCCATCCTAAATTTTTTAAGCTATCTTTACAAAGGTGGGAACTGTTGGTATTTTTTTCTCATAACTTAGCAGCGGTTGGGCGGTAAAACAGGCAGTTTTTCCCGGAAATCATCTGTACAAATCATACCATTCGACGCAAATTCACTTGGAGAGGAAAGGAGAAATCATGTTCAAGAGAAGTCTTTTGTGGGTACTCATGGTTTGCCTGTTGTTCCAGGTCGTCATCGTGCCCTGCGCAAACGCCGAAACCGCGTACGACGACGTCAAGGGGCACTGGGCCAGCGAGCAGATTCAGTTCTTGACCGAACGGGGCATATACAAGGGAAACGGCACGCGCCATTTTTACCCGGACAAGCCAATTACCCGCGGCGAGGCGCTGGTGCTGGCGAACCGCGTCTTTGAAGCCGTCTACGGACCGTTGGCTGCTCCCGAGCAGAAGGCTTACCTCGATTACAGGTATCCGCTCCGAAAGGAAATCGAAGCGATGACGGCCAACCTGCAGGTGCTGCTGGACGTCCAGACAGGCTTTGTCAACGAATACCGGCCGGGTGACAAGATTCTGTATTATCTCCATCTGGTTTCCCAGGGGCAGTTGATGAAAACACCGCAGAAAGAACTGGTCGACTGGTGGGTGCCGACCCAGTTCCTGCAGTATCCGCTTTCGCGGGAAGAAGCCAGCATGATCTTCTTTCACCTGCTCGCCCCGTACAAGTTGAGAACCATGAATGCAAAGTCGCAGGATGTCGCCTCGTTTTTCGCCGGGTACCAAGGATGGAAACAGCCAAGCTATTATCCTGATACTGCCTCGCCTTATGCGGGAGCGATTCGCGAATTCCATCTGTTCAACGAAACGCGCCTGTTTAACCCGTACAAAAACATGACACGCGCAGAGTTTGCAACCGTACTGAAGCGCCTGTACGATTTTTACACGGAAGACGCCGCCAAACAGTTCCGGGAATCGCAAAATCGGCAGCAAACAGCGGTGAACATGCTGCTAACCGCCGCCAACTATGCGCACCAAACCAAGAATGAGAAATGGCTGGACGCGTATCTGAGCAAGTCTGCGCAGGAGAGCATCGACAAAATCGGCGTGCCGCTGCATGACTATCGCGTGACGCTCACGCTGCGCAAGGATGACACCGACAAGAACAAGCTGTGGGTCACGGCAGCTTACGTAGACAGCAAAGTGGGCAAATACGAGCTGGAGTACCTGCTGGAACCGGATGACGGAAATCCGTTTGGCCGCAAGGTGATGTCGATCAACATCATCCATAAGTAACGGCATAAACGGCAGGGGCGGCTGCGTCTTTGCTGCCTGTACGTGGCCGCCTGCCCTGTCTTTGGCTGTTGCGGCGGGAAAACTTCCGGGAAGGGGAGAGAGCGAATAAGCAGCAAATGAAGATTGCAACCGCTCTCCTTTTCGTTTACAATAAAACTGAGCGATCATTCAGTCGCGTCTGAATCGCCAAACATCTCACAGGTGCGAGGGCTTATACGGTGGGGTGTTTTTTTACACCAGCAAAATGAATGAGCATTCATTCAAGGGGTGACATGTGCGGCGAAAAAAAGGAATACGTTTGAACAGGTAGAAATCCTTCGTGAAAAACTCTGCAAGTTCAGACTGTTTTGCCTTTTTCGCAGGACCCCATTTCTTTAGTGAGGAGGGTAATGGATGGAACGCAACATCTACAAAGCGGCCGTGCTCGGTTCCGGCGTGATGGGAGCAAGCATCGCCGCTCATCTGGCCAACGTCGGCATCCTCGTTTACCTGCTGGACATCGTGCCGCGAGAGTTGACAGAGGACGAGAGAAAGAAAGGACTGACGCTGGCTGATCCCGTCGTCCGCAACCGCATCGCCCAGTCCGGCAAGGACCGGCTGCTGAAAGAAAAGCCGGCTCCGCTCTACGACAAGGCGAACCTGGACCTGATCACTGTCGGCAACATGGAAGACCACCTGTCCTATCTCGGCGAGGCTGACTGGATCATCGAGGCGGTCGTGGAAAACCTCGACGTAAAGAAAAAGGTGTTTGAACTGGTCGAGGCGCACCGCAGGCCGGGCACCATCGTCTCCTCCAATACGTCGGGCGTTTCCATCAACGAGATATGCGCGGGACGTTCCGACGAGTTTCGCAAGCATTTCCTGGGCACGCACTTTTTTAATCCGCCCCGTTATCTGAAACTTCTTGAGATTATTCCCGGAAACGACACGGATCCGGCGATTGTCGACTACATGATGCACTTTGGCGAATTCGTGCTGGGCAAAGGAACGGTGCTCTGCAAGGACACCCCCAACTTCATCGCCAACCGCATCGGGACGTTCGGCCTGCAGGTCTCGATCCAGGAGATGATGCGGCTCGGACTGGGCATCGACGAGGTAGACGCGCTGACGGGTCCGGTGATCGGTCGTCCGAAAAGCGCCACCTTCCGCACGCTGGACGTGGTCGGGCTGGACACGTATGTGCACGTGGCCAACAACGTGAAAAACAAGACCGCGGATGACGCGGAAAAAGCGATCTTCGAAGTGCCGTCCCTGGTGCTGCAGTTGGTGGAAAAGGGCTGGCTCGGCCAAAAGGCAGGTCAGGGCTTCTTCAAGCAGGTAAAGACGGAGAATGGCAAAGAGATTCTCGTACTCGACTACAACACGCTGGAATACCGTCCGCGCGTCAAGGCGAAGTTTCCGTCGCTGGAGGCGGCCAAGACGGCGAAGACGCTGCCGGAAAAGCTGAAAGCGCTTGTGTACGGCAAGGACAAGGGGAGCGAGTTTCTCTGGAGCGTCTTCAAGAAGGTGCTGCTCTACTCGGCGGCCAAGGCGTACGAAATCGCCGACGACATCGTGGCTGTCGACCGGGCGATGAAATGGGGCTTCGGCTGGGAACTGGGACCATTTGAGACCTGGGACGCGATCGGTGTGGAAAAATCGGTGGCCCGCATGCGCGAAGAGGGCGAGACAATCCCGGCGCTGGTGGAGGAACTGCTGGCGAGCGGCAAGACCTCGTTCTATCAGAAACAGGACGGGCGTGTGGCTGTATTTGCCGTCGGCGGCCGCTACAAGGACGTCGAGGAAAAGAAAGAGCAGATCAACCTGGCGGCACTCAAGGAACAGGGCCGGCTGATCAGGAAAAACGCGGGTGCCGCGCTGGTGGACCTGGGCGACGGTGTGGCCTGCCTGGAGTTTACCTCTCCGCACAACGCGCTGGGCATGGATGTGCTGCAGATGGCGGCCTTCGCCGTGGAAGAGGTGCAGCGCAACTTCCTCGGACTGGTGATCGGCAATCAGGGCAAAAACTTCTGTGTCGGCATGAACCTGGCTCTGGCCTTGATGGAGGCACAGGACGAAAACTGGTTTGAACTGGACATGTTGGTCAGACAGTTTCACAAGGTGGGGAACGCGCTGCGCACCATGCACCGTCCGGTCGTAGCGGCGCCGTTCGGCATGACGCTCGGCGGCGGTGTGGAAGTCTGCTTCCTGGCCGACCGCGTGCAGGCGGCCGCCGAGACCTACATGGGGCTGGTGGAAGTGGGCGTAGGCCTCTTGCCCGGCGGCGGCGGCACCAAGGAGATGCTGTTCCGGGCGATGGAACAAGTACCGGAAGGCGGCACCGTGCCGGTTGATCCATTCCCGTTCGTGGCCCGTGCGTTCGAGACGATTGCCATGGCCAAAGTCTCTACCAGCGGGAAGGAAGCGATCAATCTGGGCTACCTGCGCCCGAGCGACCGGATCAGCATCAATCAGGATCACCTCCTCTACGACGCCAAGCAGCTCGTGTTGACGATGGTCAAGGAGGGGTATACACCGCAGCGGCCGCGCAAGATTCGCGTCATCGGCGAGTCGGGGTATGCCACCCTGCGGCAAAGCATCTATTCGATGAAAAAGAGCGGCTACATCAGCGATCACGACGAACTGATCGCCAGCAAGATCGCCTACGTCATGTCCGGCGGCAGCGTGCCGGCCGGCACCGAGGTGACGGAATCCTACATCCTGGAGCTGGAGCGGCAGGCGTTCCTCGAGCTGATCAAGACGCCCAAGACGCAGCAGCGCATGCAGCACATGCTGATGAAAAACAAGCCATTGCGTAACTAGGGAGGGGGAAAGACATGAGAGAAGCAGTGATCGTCGCCGGCGCCCGCACCGCGGTGGGAAAAGCGAAGCGAGGCAGCCTGAAGGACGTGCATCCCGTCGACATGGGGGCTGCGGTCGTGAGCGACCTGTTGCGCCGCGTCCCCGAGCTTAATCCGGCCGAGATCGAGGACGTGATCATGGGGACGGCCGTACCGGAAGCCGAGCAGGGGATGAACATGGCCCGCCTGATCGGCCTGCGCGCCGGATTGCCGACCAACGTTCCCGGCATTACCGTCAACCGCTTTTGCTCGTCCGGCCTGCAGACCATCGCCTACGCCGCCCAGCAGATTATCGCCGGCGGGGCTGACGTGATCGTGGCCGGCGGGGTGGAGAGCATGAGCCTGCTGCCGATGGCCGGCCACAAGGTGGCGCTCAATCCGACGCTGATGGAGACAATGCCGGAAGCGTACATGAGCATGGGGCACACAGCCGAGGAAGTGGCAAAGCGCTACGGCGTCAGCCGCGAAGACCAGGACGCGTTTGCGCTGCAAAGCCATCAGCGGGCTGCAGCCGCCATCGCCGCCGGCAAGTTCCGGGACGAGATTGTGCCGCTGACCGTCAAGCAGCACCGCGTGGACGATGACGGCAAGCTGCACGTCACGGAGCGCGTCTTTGACACGGACGAGGGCGTGCGGGCTGACACCTCGCTGGAAGCGCTGGCCAAGCTGAAGCCGGTGTTCCACGTGCAGGGCACGGTCACGGCAGGCAACTCTTCGCAGACGAGCGACGGCGCAGCCGCCGTACTGGTGATGTCGGCGGAAAAGGCGGACAGTCTGGGCGTTCGCCCGATCGCCAGATTCCGCTCGTTTACGGTGGGCGGCGTCGATCCCGACGTGATGGGGATCGGTCCGGTAGTCGCCATTCCAAAAGCGCTGAAAATGGCTGGATTGAGCCTGGCCGATGTGGACCTGTTTGAGCTGAACGAGGCGTTTGCCTCCCAGTCACTCGCCGTCATCCGCGAACTGGGCCTCGACCCGGCAAAAGTAAACGTCAACGGCGGTGCGATTGCCCTGGGCCATCCGCTGGGCTGCACCGGGGCGAAGCTGACCGTTTCCCTGTTGAATGAGTTGAAGCGGCGCGGCGGCAAGTACGGCGTCGTGACGATGTGCATTGGCGGCGGCATGGGGGCCGCCGGCGTGTTCGAAATGCTGTAGGCACGGAGAAACACCACATTTTATAAAAAGGGAGAGGGATTTGATGGCTGAAACGAAAGATCTGATTCGCGGCGGCAGCTTTCTGATCAATGCCGGTTCGCCGGACGACGTGTTTGTGCTGGAGGAAATCACCGACGAGCAAAAACTGATCGCGCAGACGACAGAGGATTTCATCAACAATGAAGTGCGTCCGCATATGGAAGAGCTGGAACAGCAAAACTTTGAGCTGTCCGTATCGCTGCTGAAAAAAGCGGGGGAACTGGGCCTCCTGGCTGCCGACGTGCCGGAGAAGTACGGCGGTGTCAGCCTGGATAAGATCAGTTCCGCTCTGATCGGCGAAAAATTTGCGCTGGGGCGCGGGTTTGCGATTACGTTTGGGGCGCACGTCGGCATTGGTTCCCTGCCGATCGTGTACTTCGGCACGGAAGAACAAAAGCAGCGCTACTTGCCCGATCTCGCCACCGGAAAGCGGATTGCCGCGTACTGCCTGACGGAACCGGGCTCCGGTTCGGACGCGCTCGGCGCCAAAACGACGGCCAAATTGTCCGAAGACGGCACGCATTACGTGTTGAACGGGACCAAGCAGTTCATCACAAACGCCGGTTTTGCCGATATCTTCATCGTTTATGCGAAAATTGACGGGGAACACTTCTCCGCGTTCATCGTGGAGCGCGACTTCCCGGGGGTATCGGTCGGCGCCGAAGAGAAGAAAATGGGCATCAAGTGCTCCTCGACCCGTCCGCTCATTCTCGAAGACGCCCGCGTGCCGGTGGAAAACCTGCTGGGCGAGCCGGGAAGAGGGCATGTGATCGCGTTCAACATCTTGAACGTCGGTCGCTACAAACTGGCTGTCGGCGCGGTTGGCTCGGCGAAACACGCCCTGCATCTGGCGACCACCTACGCCAAGGAGCGCAAACAGTTCAAAACGCCGATCGCCAACTTCTCCATCATCAAGAACAAATTGGGCACCATGGCGGCAAAAATCTACGCCGCGGAATCCTTGGTGTACCGCACGGTCGGCCTGTTCGATGCCGCCCTCTCCGCTCTTGGCGAAAAGGCGGAGGACGGCCGTGAAGTGGCCAAGGCCATCGCCGAATACGCGATCGAATGCTCCATCAACAAGGTATTTGCTTCGGAAGTGCTGGATTACTGCGTGGACGAAGGCGTACAGATCCACGGCGGATACGGCTATATCCAGGAATACGAGATCGAGGGCATGTACCGCGATTCGCGCATCAACCGGATTTTTGAAGGTACGAACGAAATCAACCGCCTGCTGATCCCCGACATGCTGGTGAAAAAGGCGATGAAAGGGGAACTGCCGCTGATGCAGGCAGCCGCCGGCCTGCAGGAAGAGCTGATGAGCTACTATCCGGAAGAAATCGAGGAAGCGCCGCTGGCGGCAGAAAAACACCTGATCGAGATGACCCGCAAGATCATCCTGATGGTGGCCGGTTCCGCGCTGATGAAGTACCAGCAGGCGATTGCCAAGGAGCAGGAACTCCTGGCGCTGGCCGCCGACATGCTGATCGAGCTGTACGCGATGGACAGCGTCGTGAAGCGGACGGAAAAGGCAATCGAGAAAAACGGCGTGGAAAACGAGCGGCAAAAGCTGGATCTCGCCACCCTGTATGTACACGAAGCGTTTGACCGGATCGAGGGCTGGGCAAAAGAGGCGCTGGCGGCGATGGAAGAGGGCGACGAACTGCGCATGCGCCTGTCCATCCTGAAAAAGCTGACCCGCCGGACGCCGATCAACACCGTCCACCTGAAACGGGCCATCGCCGACCGCGTTATCGAAGCGGACGGATACGTGCTGTAACGGGTGAAATGAACAGAAGCCGAGGGGATGTCCCTCGGCTTCGTTTTTTTTCGTTTTCGGATTAGTAGATGGCTTCCCAGCCGGCCGGAGTGACGAACAGGCGGATCGCCTTGATCTTGCGGTCGTCCATCAGCGTGAAGTAGTGGCGGGAGTAGGACGGGACGGAGATCAGGTCGCCCGGCTCCATTTCCACGTCAAAGTAGCGGCCGTCCTTGCCTTTGATCGCAAAGATGCCGTGGCCGTCCACGCAGAAGCGGCACTCGTCGTCGGTGTGATGATGTTCTGCTTTAAATTTGACCAGCAGTTCATCAAGGTTGGGCGTCTGATCGGACAGGACGACGATGTCGGCCGTGAGATAGCCGCGCCGCTTGCTGATGTCCTCGATTTCCGGGCGGAACGCGTCGAGAATCTGCTGCTTTTCCTCGTCGGTCAGGTTGTAGTTGTCGCGCAGATTGGCATCCAGGCGGTCTACTCCCCAGTGCTCATAGATGATTTCTTGGGATTGCAGGAATTTAGAAACTTCCTCCGGTGCCGTAATGTACTCGTTGTTGTCGTGAAACCGTACTTTTGCCATGATGCAATACCTCCTTTAATGATTTTCAATTTATTGAGGGTGTGTGAGGGACACGGCGGTCTGGCGAAGCTGCAGCCAGCGCACGTGGTACTCAAACAGGAACTCAAACGACTCCAGGTGGCGCTTCGCCTCGAAGTCGTTGGCACCCCAGGCGTAGATGCCGTGGTTGCGGATCAGCACGCCGGGGACATCAGGTGTGATCACTTTTTCGATCGCGGCCGCCAGTGTCGGAATGTGGGCAAAATTCTCGACAATCGGAATGGTAATGCGCGCGTTTTCTTCCCAGATGCCCAGTCCCTTGATCAGCTCCTGCCCCTGAATGGAAAAGGCGCGCTGCCCGAAGTAGAGTTCGGACACGAGGTTGTTCCACACGGTGTGCACGTGGAAGCAGGCGCCCGCCTGCGGAATGCGCTTGTAGACCACGGCGTGGATCAGCGTTTCCGCCGAGGGCTTGAGCGTCGTCGGTTCGACCGGGCGGGACTCCCCGTCGACCACCAGGTAGTCTTCCGGGGAGAGCTTGGTCTTGTCTTTTCCACTGGCCGTCACGGCAAACTGCAGCGGGTCATCAGAGAGCTTGATCGAAAGATTGCCGCTGGTGCCGGGAAACCAATCGCGGCGGGCAAACGTCAGCTTCGCTTCGTCCAGCCGGCGAAACGCGTCTGCGCGTTGTTCCAGAGTCACTGTCATGGTGAGCCGACCTCCTGTTTGGTACGTAAATCTTTTACAATGTCGATGACGTCGTGGAAGGTGGCAAACGTCCGATGCGCAAGGCCCAGTTCCGCACATTTTTGCGCCAGCAGCGAACGGGCGATGACGAAATCGGCAATCTTGGCGCCCGCCAGATCGGTGACGGAATCGCCGATGACCACGCGGAAGTGGCGGTCCGGGTCGTATCTCCGGATGATCGACGTCTTGCACATGCCGCAGTCGTTGTCACAGTGTTCGTCGCAGCGGTGCGGCCACGTGATGGTGATGTGCTCGCCGCTGAAATCGCTGCCGTTGCAGTAGATGGGCACGTTCAGCTCAAACGGGGCGAGGATCGGCTCCACGAAAAAGTCGATGCCGCCGCTGGTGATCAACAGTTCGATGCCTTCGTCCCGGCAAAAGCGGACAAATTCGGCAAAGCCGGGACGGATCACCGCATCCTCGACGATGAAGTCGACAATCTCCTGCTTAAGCGAGGAAGGGAGGAGCTGAAACAGCCTGCCCACGCCTTCGCGTATGCTCACCTGCTGGGAGAGGATTTGTTCCGTCAGCGCCTCCCACTGCGGGGGAGCAAAGCGGCGCATGATGGCGACGATGTTGTCCTTTTCCGTAATGGTGCCGTCAAAGTCGCAGAACAGCACGAGCGATTTGCTCATCGTCCGCCCCCCCATTTCTCCAGGGCTGCCGCCAGCTCCGGCGACTCGGCTGCCGCGTCGGCAAGCGAACGTCCAGCGACGACCGCGTCAATCGCGGCGACAAACGCGCGTCCGCCTGCGGTCGCCCCGCCGGGATGGCCGTGGATGCCGCCGCCCGCATTGACCACCTGATCCTGTCCAAAATCTTCGTACAGTTGGGGCACCAGGCCGGGATGAATGCCTGCAGACGGGACCGGGAAGGCGCGCCGCAAGCCGTTCAGGGGAGCGGTCAGATGCTCGGCCAGCTGCAGGGCTTCCGTCTTGTCCAGAGCCACGCTGCCGTATGGCGACGGGAAGAGCACCAGGTCGGCGCCGGCGATCCGCATCAGTTTGCCCAAGAGCAGCGGCGTGGCGATGCCGTAGTCGGGCGACGGGTAGAATGCGCCTGCCAGTGCCGGATGGGCCATGATCGGCACGTGGACGTCCGGGTCGGCACTCAGGCGGTGCAGGGCGTCAAAGCCGAACGCCAGCACGTTGAACAGCAGGCAGTCCGCGCCAGCCTCCACGGCCCGCTTGGCCCGCTCGTTCAACTCGTGCACCGGACCGGTCAGATTGGCAGCGTAGAGGACAGGTTTGCCGGTCTGTGCTTCCGTTTCCGCGGCAATCTGTTTAAACGCCTTGATCCGTTCCAGAAACGGGGCGCGGTCATCGGCGAAAAAGATTTCATCGTCCTTGACCAAGTCCACGCCGCCCAGCGCCTGCGCGCGGAACTGGGCTTTCAGATCGTCAAACGGCATACCCAGGCAGGACTTGAAAATGCTCATCAGCAGCGGGCGGTCATGCACGCCGAGCCGTTTGCGCAGGCCATCGATGCCGAAACGGGGACCGGGAAAGCCGTTGAGAAACGCTTCCGGGAACTGCACGTCGATCAGCTTGATCTTGCCGTCCATGGAGAGCTTGCCGAAGATGCCGGTCAGCAGCGACGGGATGTCGGCGGTAAAGTTGCGCACCGGGTAGCTGACGGTGATCAGACCGCGCGTTTCCCCGTTTTCCAGCGTCTCCAGCGGTTGAGCGTCCACCGCTTCGCCCAGGTACGGTTTCAGTTCCGCCTGTTTGGCGGCGGGCAGGTCAGTCCAGGTGCCGACGGTCATCCCGACGGCGATCCCCTCTGCTTTTTTGCGCAGGTCTTTCGCTTGTGTCAGATAGGTGACGAGGATGCGTTGTTCGTTCATGGATGGGATGATCCTCCTTGTGCTGTGCCCTCCCGGCTTGCGGGCGGGATTGCCGCCGTGCTGTGGACGAGCCGGACAGGGCCGCTGTGTTCCAACAAAAAACCTCCCCATGGAGGAGGGGAGGCGGTTGTCGTTCAGTCAGCGTCTCCTCTCATCTTTCGGAAAACATTTCCGCAGGATTTAGCACCGTTACGCCCCCAGACGGGAAAGCGCCGGTTGCCGGGCATCATAGGGCCAGTCCC
Organism: Brevibacillus sp. MCWH; assembly: GCF_013096935.1. Taxonomy (NCBI): domain Bacteria; kingdom Bacillati; phylum Bacillota; class Bacilli; order Caryophanales; family Paenibacillaceae; genus Brevibacillus; species Brevibacillus sp. MCWH. The sequence continues at coordinate 62,776 of NZ_SDLF01000017.1, forward strand.
TCAGCCAGCTCGTGATAAGAGTGTGAATCGTCTGCTATGCGGTTTTGCTTGGCAGTTACCCCCATGATATGACGTTCCTTGCAGGGAGTCAACCCTTGATCGGTGGAAATGTGCAGGCTGTTGTCACGCTGCAGGGAGCCGGGCCTGGCGTTGTCCGGCCGGTAGTAAATCCGGCCCTGGCGCCGATTCAGTGCTGGATGTGTACGTTATGGAGAAGGAGCCACAGTTCAGATGTTTCGTCCACCACCCACCAGAAAAAGGCATCGCGTGCAAAGGCGCATCGGTGTGCAGGCGGAGCGGCGGCCAGATAGGCGCGTATGTCGTCCAGCGGTATGTGATCCCTGCTGGTGTCGGCAAAGGGAAACACGTAGTCAGCAGCAGGCTTTCCGTCCGGTCCGTCAATTGGCACGACCCCCAGCCCGTCGATGGTCGGAATCCAGCCAGCGGATCGGCGCTGGCTCTCCAGGTCGTTCAGATACCGCATGACGTCGGGAATCGGTTCGAGGCCCAGGTCTGTCTGCATGTGATGCAAAACGGTCTGGCGGCACGTAACGAAGTTTCGTAACTGCGGGTCTGTTGCCTCTTCATGCCTGCTTTCTGCGAGATCGGCCCAATACCGCTCCCATTGCCGGGGTGTGCGGACGGACACCAGACTGCCAAGTTCGCCGGCGGATCCGATCGTCACCACCAGGCGGAAAAAGTCTTCCAGATTACGTGCGATAATGCGCAAAGGTGGGTCGTCCGTCGGGCTGACACAAACAATCGAGGCCTCTTCCAGATCTGTGATGCGGCCGAAATCGGTCAAAAAGCCGTAATGAATGCCGTCGCAGCCGGTCTCGGCAAAGACGTGCAGGTCGGGCGGCGTAATCGTGTAGCGGAAGGAATTGTCTGCAAACCGGAAATGGATATACTCCAGCGGTCTGTCCAGTCCTTCCCGTATCAGTTTCTGCTCCAATGCCCGCATGTGCTCCAGCAGGTCGATGCCATACCCCATCAAATCGCCCCTTGGACACCGTGTTATAATACCCCTTATTTTACCATAAACCTCAATATTTTGAAAAAATGCTGCGGCGCGGTGGAACTTTTCCCCGCCATGTGCGTGGATAGGAGTGAAAGGGTGTGAATCCGTGGAAAAGGTCGGACTGGAAGACGTGTACCGCTTGTACGTCAACGACATATACCGCTACCTCTGCCGATTGACCGTTGACCGGGTGCAGGCGGAAGACCTGACGCAGGAGACCTTTTTTCGGGCGTATCAATACCTGGATGACTATCGTGGGGAAAAGGTGCGCCCCTGGCTGTACAAGGCGGCCTACCACACGTTTGTGGACTGGCATCGGAGGCGGAAGAAGCGTCCGTGGCGATTGGTGGAGAAGATTCCGGAACAGCCGGACGGGGCGGCGGCGGACCCGGTGCGGACGCTGCTGAGCCAAGAGGCGTGGTCATCGCTGCGGACGTGCCTGGACCGGCTGCCGGAGAAGCAAAAACAGGTGATCCTGCTGCAGTACGAACAGCTCAGCTACGCGGAAATCGCCGAGGTGCTGGGCATCGACACGGGGGACGTAAAGCGCTCATTGTTTCGCGGGCGGCAAAAATTACGCAGAATGTGGAGGGATGAACTTGACGACGGACAAGGCAAATGAGGATCGGGAACGGGAACTGCTGGCATATCTGCGCGGTGAAATGACGAAGGAAGAAGCTGCCTCTTTCCGTGCGAGGATTGCAGCGGACGAACTGTATGCGGAACGCTTGGAGGAGCTTTTGCTGGGCAGCGGCGGAGAGGAGGAGAGAGAAACGGACGTGCTGTCCGAAGAGACGCAGCGCGCCATCCTCCGCCGCAGCAAATGGCGCCACAGGCTCGGCAACGCGGCTTACACGGTGGCCATCTCGCTTCTCGTCGGGGCCGTCCTGATGTTCACCAACGGGTGGATCGGCTGGTATTTGTACGAGGACGCCTACCGGGTGGCCCGGGACATGGTGCACTTTACCCAGCCGGGGCTCACGGTGGGCAGCAGCGGTTCGCAAATCGGATTTTTGTACGGGGAGATAACCATGGAACTGCGTGAACAGGTGGGGAGAGACGATCAGAACGCCGGAACCTTTTCGATCAGCAACGTCTTCTCGATCATTTCCGCGAAGCCGGCATGGACCGACGGTTTGCGGAAAGAGCGGCTCTTTTTTCTCTTTCCGTTGTCAGCGGACGATCGGGAAGAAAGCGCCATCCGCAGAAATCCTGCCTGGAACACGCTGGAAAAGCTGCCGGAGGGAACGGTGGCGCAGCTCGCCGTCTCGTTTGACCGGCTGCTGACCCATGATGAGTACTACGCCCTTTTTTCCGGCTACGATTTGGATACCACCTGGTTCGCCGTGGACACGGGGCAGGAGCGAAACCATCCGGACGCGGCGGAAGGCAGTCTGCTGCTGTCGGCCGGTGACGTGTGGGGATACGCGGAAAGAGAACTCGATTACGGCGAAGCACCGATTCAGGCACATGGCGAAGGTGAGCGGCGCGCCCGGGCGTACCTGGCGGAAATGGAGTATCTCGCGGGACAGGAACGGCTGACGAACGCCATTGGCGAGCGGCTTGTGACCGCCCGAAACCGGCTGCGCATCGAGGAACGCTGCCGCTACCTGCAGCAGAACGGTGTGCGCCTCTACGGGGCGGTCGTGACGGGCCCTGTCAAGGAACTGCTAAAGCTGCGGCAGGAGCCGTCGATCACGGCTGCCTTCGTGGGCCGGATCGACTGGTGGAACTGGGACCGGCCGAGTGCTTCGGGCCAGCGAACCAGTCCGTGAAGACTGGACAATTCGCCCAAAAAAGGGTGTTGACAGCGAGAAGACGGGGTTGTATGATTCAAACAAACGTCAAAACCGCATACGTTGGATACCTTATCCAGAGAAGGTGGAGGGACTGGCCCGATGAAACCCGGCAACCGACATGACGCTGTTCGAGCGATTCTGGCGACAGACGTGCAGCGCATGCACGGTGCTAATTCCTGCAGAAACAAAAGTATTCTGGAAGATAAGGGGGAGACGACACGCAGACGCGTATGAACAGACCTCTTTTCTTCGGGAAAAGAGGTTTTTTGTATGTGCGGAATGCTCCGGCTGGAGGCGGCAGCAGCACACACGCCGCCCGGCGGCCGCCAACATAGACAAAGCGAAAGTGCAAAGACAAGTGAATGTGAAGACAAGAGAATCTGTCAAAGGAGAGGGGATTGGACCATGGCGTATCGCGCATTGAGCGAACAAGAAGCAGTGCAGTACGTAAAACAACTGCCGGACCTGTTTGCGCCGGAAGCGGAACTGACCAGCCGGGAGATTGGTGACGGCAATCTCAACCTGGTATTCCACATCAGGGAGGAAGCGACGGGCAAAAGCGTCGTCGTCAAGCAGGCACTGCCCTACGCCCGCGTAGTGGGTGAATCCTGGCCGCTCACGCTGGACCGCGCCCGAATCGAAAGCGAGGCGTTGCGCATCCAGCACAAATACGTGCCGGATCTCGTGCCGAAGGTGTATCACTACGACGAGGAGCTGGCCCTGACCGTGATGGAAGACGTCAGCGACCACGTGATTATGCGAAAAGGCTTGATCGAGGGCAACCGCTACCCGCTGTTCGCCAAACAGATCGGCCGCTTTCTCGCCCATACGCTGTTTTACACGTCCGACTTGGGGGCGCATCCCTACGACAAAAAAGCGCTTGTCGGAAGATTCATAAATCCGGAATTGTGCAAAATCACGGAAGACCTCGTCTTTACCGATCCTTACGAAGACGCGCCGACCAACAATTTCAACCCGCTGATCAAGCGGGAGGTGGAGGCGATCTGGAACAACAAGCAGCTGAAGCTGGAAATTGCGCAGCTCAAGTACGATTTTCTCACCCGGGCGGAGGCGCTGATACACGGCGACCTGCATACCGGCAGCATCTTTGTATCGCCGACGTCGGTCAAGGTAATCGACCCTGAATTTGCCTACTACGGCCCGATCGGCTTCGACATTGGCGCGGTGATCGCCAACCTGCTGCTGAACTACGCGGGCCAGCACGGTCTGCAGCCGGACGCAGGAAAGCGGGGGGATTATCGAGAATATCTGTTGGCAACGGTGGAAGACGTTTGGAACGAGTTTGTCTCCCAGTTCGTCCAGCTCTGGCACAAACAGGCGAAAGAGCGGAGCGCCCACACCGAAGGCTTCTGGCAGGGCTACGTGCAGCGGCTGATCCGCGACGCAGCAGGCTTTGCCGGCTGTAAAATCCTGCGCCGCGTCATCGGACTGGCGGGCGTCGCCGACCTGAACAGCATCGCCGATGACCAGACCCGCGCGGAAGCAGAACGGCTGGCGCTGGCGATTGGCCAGGCGCTGATTCTGGAGCGGAACAAGGTGGAAGTATCGACAGACATCACAGATATCGTTCGGACGGTTACCGCACGATACTACCAGGAGGCTGTAGTATGACAACGACCAGCACGCCATTTGCGCCGGTCAAGTGGCAGGATGACGCGCTCGTCCTGCTGGACCAGACCCGGCTGCCCGTTGAAACGACATACCTGACACTGACGACTGCACAAGAAGTGTGGGCGGCCATCCGCCATCTGCAGGTACGCGGGGCACCGGCCATCGGCATGGCGGCCGCCTACGGTTTGTACCTCGGCATCCGCAACAGCGACGCCAACGATTTCGATACGTTTTGGCAACACCTGAGCGAACAGGCTGACTACCTCGGCACCTCTCGCCCGACGGCAGTCAACCTGTTCTGGGCCCTGGACAGGATCAAAGCACGCGTGCAGCGCGAGTCCGGCAAACCGGTGGCAGAGCTGAAGGCAGCAGTCCTGAATGAAGCCCTGTCCATCCAGCGGGAAGACGCGGAAGTGTGCCGCCGGATCGGAGAGCATCTGCTCACCCTGCTGAAAGACGGCATGGGCATCCTGACGCACTGCAATCCGGGGGCGCTCGCGACAGCAGCCTACGGCACGGCGACGGCCCCGCTCTACCTCGCCAAGGAGCGCGGCTGGAACCTGAAAGTGTACGCTGACGAGACTCGGCCTGTGCTGCAGGGGGCGCGCCTCACCGCCTACGAGCTGCAGCAGGCGGGCATCGACGTCACGCTGATTTGTGACAACATGGCGGCGATGGTGATGGCCCAGGGCAAGGTGCAGGCAGTCATCGTCGGCACGGACCGCGTGGCTGCCAACGGTGACGTCGCCAACAAGATCGGGACCTACGGTGTTGCCGTTCTGGCACACGCGCACGGCATACCGTTTTACGTGGCGGCCCCGCTGTCTTCTATCGATCTCGACACGCCGACGGGCGCAGACATTCCGATCGAGGAGCGGCCGGCGGAGGAGATTACACATGGACTGGGCAAACAGGTGGCGCCGGACGGCATCAAGGTGTACAATCCTGCGTTTGACGTCACTCCGGCCCGCTACATCACGGCCATTGTCACCGAAAACGGCATCTACAAACCGGACGAAATCCGCAACTGCAAACGCTGACGCAAACAGCCCCGGACGGCCCAGGGAAGGGCGTCTCGTCCGGAGGTCCTTTTTCCCACCGATAAAGCGCCCCCGGGCGCTGTTTGCGTTTCCTGGAGGAGGAGAGACATGAGAGTGATTCCCATGACGATGGAGGCCTGCCTGAAGCAGCTGGAACCGGCCGACGCGGAGGAGTTGTTCTGGCTGACGGATGTCAACCGGGCCTATTTGCGCCAGTGGCTGCCGTGGCTTGACATCGTGCGCGAGGTAAAGGACACAGCCCAGTTCATCGCCTTAACGATTGACCAGCACAAGCGCCGCCAGGGCACCCATTACGGCATCTGGTACAAGGGCAGGTTGGCCGGGACGCTGGGCGTCCACAGCATCGACTGGAACAATCGGAAGACGTCCATTGGGTATTGGCTGGGGGAGCAGTTTCAGGGAAAAGGGCTGATGACTCAGGCAGTGGCCGCTTACCTGGACCATCTCGTGTTTGGCGAGTGGAATCTGGAGCGCGTCGCCATCCAGGCGGCGACGGGCAATGTAAAAAGCCGGGCCATACCGGAGCGGCTTGGCTTTCAGCTGGAAGGCGTGCTGCGCAGCAACGAATTCTTGTACGACCATTTCGTCGACCACGCCGTCTACAGCATGCTCGCTGCCGAGTGGCGAGGCCGGAGATCCGCGGGGATGAGCAGGAGCGGGATTTGAGAGAATATGTTGGATTGACAAGAAAATTTGGATAACTTACGATCGTAACATGACTAGCGAAAAAGGGATTGCGTGCAGCGCATCCCTTTCTTTGTTGCGAACAAGCAATAGGTCAAGCGGCGTGCCTGCCTGATGCGGGACACTGCCAGCTTTGACCGTGATACAGAGTCGGCTGTCCAGCCAGCGCAGGAGGGGCTGCATCCAAACAGGTACCTGTTGCAGCAGGTTTTCTCTCTGCGGCGCAGCCAGGGAGTGCCGCTGACGTGGCGGGAAGGCTGCACATATGAATAAGGAAGAGTTTGAGAGGAGTTACCGGAAATTATGTCGTCATCGCGTTATACCTTTTGGGTACTGATCCTGGTGGTGGTGATCGGCGGCGTCAGCCAGGGTCTGACCATCCCGCTTTTGGCCGTGCTGCTGGAACAGCAGGGGGTGTCGTCTTTGGCCAACGGCCTGAACGCGGCCGCCTTGTACATCGGGATGGTAGTGGCTTCACCGTGGTTGGAGATCCCGCTCAGACGGATCGGCTACCGTTCCACCATTTTGTGGGGATTGGTGCTGGTCACCGCCTCCACCGTGCTGCTCCCGTTCTTTACCCATCTGGCTGTCTGGTTTGCCCTGCGCCTGCTGATGGGCGTGGGCGATACTTCGCTGCACTACGCCAGCCAGATGTGGGTGACGAAAATTGCGCCGCCAGAGCGGCGGGGACGGGATTTGTCGCTGTACGGATTGGCATACGGGATCGGTTTTAGCATCGGACCGCTGGGAATCAATCTGCTGCCGTTCGGGATCTGGGCACCGTTTGCGGCGGTCACTGTCCTGTACGTGCTGGCGTTTTGCCTGCTGGCCCGTATCCGCAATGCGTATCCCGATCCGGTACCGCCGGCTGCGGATGGAAGGCGGGAAAACCGCTACGCTGCCGTCTTCCGGCTGGGGTGGCTGGCGCTGATTCCGTCGTTTTTGTACGGATTCATGGAGACGTCGCTCAACGGCAGCTTTCCCGTCTACGCGCTGCGAACAGGCATCTCAGTGGAGTGGGTGTCGCTGATCCTGCCGTCGTTTGTCGTGGGCAGCATCATCCTGCAAATGCCGCTGGGGGCGTTGAGCGACCGGATTGGGCGCAGACTGGTGATGGGTGTCTGCGCATTGGTGGGGGCAGCTGCGTTTTTGCTGTTCCCGTTGAGCGGCGACAGCGTCTGGGCGATGATGCTGCTGTTGGCCCTGGCGGGTGCGGCGGTCGGGTCGTTTTACTCGCTGGGCCTGGCCTTTGCGGCTGACATCCTGCCGGCGTCCATGGTGCCGACGGCGGGCATCATTGCCGGCGTGAACTTCGGCGTGGCCAGCATTCTTGCGCCCAATCTGAACGGTCTCATGATGCAGGTGTGGGAGCCGTGGACCATCTTCTGGCTGATGGGCGGGCAGCTTCTCGCTTTCGCCGTCGCCTGCCTGCTGAAGCGGACCCAGTCAGAAAAGATGTGCCTTCATACCCAGGAAAGCTAGGCGCAGCATCCCTCTGCCGTCACAATATCGTCTGTCATGCAGCCCGACTAACGGGCTGTTTTTGCTGAACGTCCTTCAAATTGGGCGCAGACCCAAAGAATAAGCGGCGCTCCCGGCATAAACTGAGAACAGCAGGGGAAACGTAAGGATAGTCCCATTTTTTGTCGAAAGGGGTCGACCCGATGCTTACGCCATCCGTATTTAAACGCGGGATTATCTGGATTCTGTTTTTTCTGCTGAGTCTGGTCGTCGCTCCCTTCTTTACAGATGACAGCAATCCGGCGCCCGCTCCCGCCGCTCCGCAGGCGACAGTCCGATAGGGCGACGGCACACATACCCGCGTTCACGGCCAGTCCGGCCGGCGAGATGCATGGCGTGCCCCGGCATCCCGTATCCACAATCCACGTGGTGCGGGATGTTTACGTTTGGGGGGCTGTCCTGGAGGGGAAGGAGATATCAATGAATACGTCGAAAGGCTCAGGAAGGAAGGGCATAAAATTCATGAAGTTTGTTAAAGAGCTAGACTTTAAAAAAAGAACGATTGAATGGCAGGCACTCGCTGACATAAAAAAACGGTAACACAAGGTGTGAACTGGATTCATGAAAAACTTGGTCAGGGATATTTTTACTATTATCAGGATTGCTTTAATCTTTCTTGCTACCTTTGCACTTTCAAGCCTATTGTTTTTTAGGTTTTTCTATGATGGTAAAAATGATGAACTAGTTTTTTTAATCCAGTTGGTTGTCGTTTTTCTAATGAACCTCGTATGGTATAAGTGGAAACAACATAAAGAAAAATGACTTTAAGGGGGGATAATATTATCTTCCCTAAAAATATGTTTAGATATTTTTGGCGTTCCATATCTCTTCGCTTTTTTTCATCTGCCGCTGACGCATCCCGCTGCAGTTGGCTCCCTTTGCCTTCGCGAACCCAAGTATAAGGAGGGAATTATCATGTCGACGTGGATCTTCCTGTCCATCATTGTTGGGGGTCTTTTGGTTTTTGGGGTAGTGTATGACCGCGTAACAAAAAGAAAAGCGAACGTGAAGGATTTGGATACAGCAATGAAAAACTCAAGCCCGTCTAATATGGTATACAAAGAGACGTTTTTACATGAACAGCAAAATAAAATTCATGATTATAGCCAACTGCACTAATCCTGTCATCTGATGCACGAAGGTGGAGTACCCGCTGATAAAATATGTTAAACTGCTGAAATTTTCGAAACATTAGGCTACAATAGGGAGACAGGAATACAGACAGACGGAACCAGGGGGTACAAGTCGTGATCATCCAAGTGACAGACCTGCGAAAAAATTACGGAAAGCTGGAAGTGCTGAAAGGCATCACCACCCAGGTGGCGGAACGGGAAGTAGTGTGCGTGATCGGGCCGTCCGGCTCGGGGAAAAGCACGTTTTTGCGCTGTCTCAACCAGTTGGAGGAGATGTCGGGCGGACGGATCGTCATCGCCGGTCGCGACCTGAGCGATCCCAAGGTGGACATCAACAAGGTGCGGGAAGAAGTCGGCATGGTGTTCCAGCGGTTCAATCTGTTCCCGCACAAGACCGTGCTGGAAAACGTCATCCTCGCTCCCATCAAGGTGAAGAAGATGCCGCTGGAGGAAGCGCGGCAGCATGGACTGGCCCTGTTGAAAAAGGTGGGGCTGGAAGACAAGGCGGACGTCTACCCGGACCGCCTCTCAGGCGGACAGATGCAGCGGGTGGCGATTGCCCGTGCACTGGCCATGAACCCCAAAGTGATGCTGTTTGACGAGCCCACCTCCGCACTTGATCCGGAGCTGGTCGGCGAAGTGCTGGGTGTGATGAAAGACCTGGCCAGGGAAGGCATGACCATGATCGTCGTCACCCACGAGATGGGCTTTGCCCGCGAGGTGAGCGACCGGGTGATTTTCATGGATCAAGGCGTCATTGTCGAAGAAGGAACGCCCGAACAGATTTTTTCCAGTCCGCGAAACGACCGGCTGCGCGCCTTTTTGGGCAGGACGTCGGCGTAAGCGTGCAAACATGATTTTCAACCCGATAACTAACAAAGACAAAACCCAGGAATGCTGGAAAATCAACATTCCTGGGTTTTTCATTTTTATCGGGGACAGCCCCTTTTGAGCCAGCCTTTTTTGTGCGCAATGCTTGGCGGCTTACTTTCGAATCGGTTTCCAATGATTGCGTATTTCATTGAAACCAAATGAAAAATGTGGAAAAATATACCTCCTGCGGTTTGGTTGGCGCAAAACAAGCACCTATTGTGCCGCATCAAGAAGCTGGCTCACAGTGACAAACCGGTAGCCCTGGGAGCGGAGATCGGTAATCAGCTCTTGCAGTGCCGCTACGGTCTGCCGCTGGTTCAGCCCGCCGTCGTGAAACAAAATGATGTCTCCGGCCGAGACGCTGCTTTTAACGCTTTTGGCAATCACCGAGGCGGTGCGGGCCAACGACCAGTCGCGCGGATCGACCGACCAGTGGATGATGTCGTACCCGCATGACTGGACGGCGTTCAACACGTCGTGGGTCATGACGCCGCCGGGCGGCCGGTAGTACTGGGCCAGCACGCCGGTCGTGCGCAGGATCGACTGCTCGGCGCGCTTGATCTCGTCGTAAATCTCCTGTTCGGTCAGCTTGTTCAGGTCGTAATGATGGTACCCGTGATTGCCGATCTCGTGCCCGGCTTTCTGGATCCACTGCATGATCTTGGGATATTGCTCCGCTTTGGAACCGAGCACGAAAAAGGTGGCTAACACGTTGTTGCGGTGCAGCACTTCCAGGATCTTCGGCGTGTAGACGGCATCCGGTCCGTCGTCAAAGGTGAGCGCCACCACTTTTTTCTGGGTGTCGATGCGATGGATGGGCTCGTAGGCGGGGACAGGCAGACCAGACGCGGCGGTGCGGGACGTCCATCCGAAGAGGCAGAGGAGCAGACAGGCAAACAGCATCCTGCGGCGCAAGACTACCGCCTCCTTTGCATGAATGGTCTTTTTCTAGCTTCACCGGGCCCCGGGAAAACATGCTGCCAAAAGAAAACAGCGGTCTGCGGGAAAGCGGGATGTGGTAGAATGAAGGGACCGTACATAGGGGAGGAGAGAGTAATGGTGGAACTCCGCGGTGTTCTGCATGGGCTGGTCCACCAGTACCACGGCAAGGATCAGCCTGTTGACTACTATCTGCAGGTGGGGGAAGACCGGCTGCCGTTGAATGAATGGCTGGGCCGCGAACTGACGATCGCCTTTCTCGGCGAGAAAAACTGCATCGCCTGCGGACGCAAGACCAACAAGACGTTTAACAACGGGTACTGTTACCCCTGTTTTACCAAGCTGCCGGAAAACGACTTGTGCATCGTCAAACCGCACGAATGCCACTATGATCAGGGGACTTGTCGAGACGCCAGCTTTGGAGAGGCGCACTGCATGATTCCGCACTACGTCTACCTGGCCGTATCCAGCGACGTGAAGGTGGGGCTGACGCGAAAAAACAACGAGCTCAAGCGCTGGGTGGACCAGGGAGCCATCCGCGCCATCCCGATCGCGGAGGTGCCGACCCGGCGCATGGCGGGAGAGCTGGAGGTGCACCTGAGCCAGTTTTTGCCCGACAAGACCAACTGGCGAAAAATGCTGAAAGGGGATGTCAAGGAAGTGGATCTCCTCGCCCTTCGCGAAGAGGTGTACGCCCACTTCCCTGAGGAGTTCAAGCCGTTTCAGTACCGGGAAGACGAATGGATAGACATCACCTATCCGATCCTGGAGTCGCTGGACAAGATCAAATCGCTGACGCTGGACAAGCAGGAGAGTCTCGGCGGCAAGCTGATCGGCGTGAAGGCCCAGTACCTGATTTTTGAAAACGGCGTCTTCCAGGCGAAAAAACACGCCGGTTACCAGGTGCAGGTGACCGTCACCGCCTGACGTGCATAAACCAGCCCCCTTCGCTCCACACTGAAAGAAATCGGAGCGGAGGAGGCGAACGCACGTGACCCGAGAGCAGATCCAATACACGGAACCGCTGACCGGCACGCTCGCAGAAGCGGCAGAAGCAGACCCGCTGGGGGTGCCCTTTTCGCCGCTGGCGCAGACGTGGCAGGTCAATCCGGGTACGGAAACGGCGGAGCCGGGCGGCGAGCCTGGTGAACCGGTACGGACAACCAATTAAAAGACGGATGACAGGGTATGGCAGCCAGCAGCGATGCGTGGCTGCCGTTTTTTAAGGACTGCCCTGGTCGCATGAAAAAAAGCCCGCGTAACTTCGGGAGGGGGGCACCTGTCCTCTCCTGCACGTTACTTGCGGGCTCCAGTCTGAATCGTTTTTGCCGCGAGGGACATCGTGGTATGCTAGTAGCAGGAACAATTCTTTCCATTGTTAATTATCACGCGTTCGAGGTGAATCAGTATGACGATCAAGGCATACCTCTACGACAGATGCGGCACCTGCCGCAAAGCGAAGCAGTGGCTGAATCAGCACGGTGTCGCCTTTGAGGAGATTCCGATAGTGGAAGCACCGCCGTCCAAGGAGGAGCTGCGCCGGATGTGGCAGGCGAGCGGGCTTGACCTGCGCAAGTTTTTCAACACCAGCGGCCAGCACTACCGCGAGTTGGGACTGAAGGACAAGCTGCCCGCGATGAGCGAGGAAGAGATGCTGGAGCTGCTTTCGTCCAACGGCAAACTGATCAAGCGCCCGCTGGTGACGGACGGCAATACGGTGACAGTTGGCTTTAAGGAAGATGAGTTCGAAAAAGCCTGGGGGGCGCGCTGACGATGCGGACCCCGTCGCGGCGTTTGGAGCACCTGTCGTCGGCGATATTTTCCGAACTCGCGAGGTGCAAGCGGAGCGCGGCGCAGCGTCGTCCCGTCATCGACCTGAGCATCGGCAGTCCGGACCAGCCGCCCGCGCCTGAACTGGTGGACGCGCTGGTCGAAGCCGTGCGGCAGCCGGGAGCGTTCGGCTATCCGATGACCGACGGGACGGACGAATTTCGCGCCGAAGTGGCCTGCTGGTACCGGTACCGGTTCGGCGTCGCGCTCGATCCCGACAGGGAGGTACACTCGTTGATGGGCTCCCAGGACGGTCTGGCCCACTTTGCCCTGGCCTGGGCCGACCCCGGGGACGTGGTGCTGGTGCCGGACCCGGGGTATCCCATCTACGCCGGCAGCGTCCGTTTGGCGGGGGCCGACCTGTACCCGATGCCGCTGCGGGCGGAAAACGGCTTCCTGCCCGATCTGGCGAAAATTCCGGAAGAGGTGGCCCGGCGCGCCCGCTTCATGATTCTCAACTATCCGAACAACCCGGTGTCTGCCGTGGCGCCGCTCTCCTTTTTTGAACAGGTGGTGTCCTTTGCCAAACGGCACGACATCATCGTGGTGCACGACCTGGCCTACTCGGAAATGGCGTTTGACGGTTATCGGCCGCCCAGTTTTCTGCAGGCGCCCGGAGCCAAAGACGTGGGCATCGAGTTCAACTCGTTTTCCAAAAGCTTCAACATGGCCGGCTGCCGGATCGCCTACGTGGTGGGCAATGAAGAGATCATCAAGCCGCTGGCCGCGGTCAAATCCAACGTGGATTACGGCGTCTTTCTCCCCGTGCAGCAGATGGCGGTGGCGGCGCTGCGGCTGGACAGGGAGTCGGGTTCGTCAAACGCGGTGGGCCCCCTCTACCAGGAACGGCGTGACGTGTTGCTCGCTGCGCTGCGGGAAGCGGGCTGGGCGATCGAGCCGCCCAAGGCGACCATGTTTGTCTGGGCGCCGGTGCCGGCCGGATGGAGTTCGCGGGCGTTTGCCTTTGCCCTGTTGGAAGAAGCGGGCGTGGTGGTCGTCCCCGGCAGCGCATTCGGCGCGGAAGGAGAAGGCTACGTGCGCATTGCTCTGGTGCAGCCGCCGGACGTGCTGCGGGAAGCGGCCGACAGAATCGCGGCATCCGGCATATTGTCTCGAAAACCGACCGGCGCATAAACGTTCCTGCGAGTGGGAATGCTATTTGTTGTGCCATTGAGATGGAATTACAGGTTGAAATGATTCCTACATTATATTGACTATAAAGAGCTACGTTGATATGATGAGAACTGTAGGCAATAAAACAAATCCTAAGGAGGTTGTTACATATGGCACAACGTCTTGTTGGTCTTCCGGCCCCTGACTTTACGCTGGAAACCGCTCTTGGCAACGGCAAGGATTTCGGTAAGGTTTCCCTCTCCGACTACCGTGGCAAATGGCTGGTACTGTTCTTCTATCCGCTCGACTTCACGTTCGTGTGCCCGACGGAAATTATCGCGCTGAGCGATGCTATCGAAGACTTCAAAGATCTGGATGCGGAAGTGCTCGGCGTATCCGTTGACTCCAAGCACTCCCACCGTGCATGGATCAACACCCCGCGCGACAAAAACGGTCTGGGCGGCCTGAACTACCCGCTCGCTTCCGACTTCAACAAAACCACCGCTCGTGCTTACGGCGTGCTGGATGAAGAAGCTGGCGTAGCATTCCGCGGTCTGTTCATCATCGACCCGGAAGGCGTTCTGCGCTACCAAGTCGTAACCGATCTGAACATCGGCCGCTCCGTAGACGAAACGCTGCGCGTGCTGCAAGCACTGCAATCCGGCGGTCTGTGCCCGGCCAACTGGCGTCCGGGTGAAGCTCACCTGACGGCGAACTAAGCATCGCGGCATCAGATGAAAAAGGGTCTAACAACCTGCTGTTAGACCCTTTTTTTGCAGGAGCGATGAGCAAGCGACTCCTGTTTCAATAGAAGGGCCGTTTTTGGCATAAGCTTTTCTGTAGGGAACCGAAAGGAGATGTGCTTTCCATGCGTTTGCGCGAAGAACTGCCTGATTTCCCCGGTGTGACCGAATGGGTCAACGGACAGGCGAGCAAGTCCGAACTGGCCGGCAAACCGGTCCTGGTTCACTTCTGGTCGATTAGCTGCTACATGTGCAAGGAGTCGCTGCCGCAGGTGAACGAGTGGCGCGAAAAATACGCCGCCAACGGCCTGCAGGTGGTAGGCATCCACATGCCGCGCTCCGAAGCGGACACCAACGTGGAGGCCATCAAGGAAACCATTGCCGAGTACAAGCTGACGCACCCGATTGCCATCGACAACCAGATGAAGACCACCGACGCGTTCCAAAACGAATACGTCCCGGCTTTCTACCTGTTTGACGAAAACCTGCAGCTCCGTCACTTCCAGGCGGGCGAGAAGGGGCTCAATTTGGTAAAAAAACGCCTTCATCGAATTTTGGGGATTGAAGAGGAATCCTAGAACGTTTGTCCAATAAGTAAGGGGTAACCGAATGTACCTGATAGGAGGATACGTAAGCGATGGAATTCCCGAAACACCTTCGTTACAGTGAAGAGCACGAATGGGTGCGCGTAGAAGGAAACAAGGCGTATATCGGTATTACGGCTTTTGCCCAATCCGAGCTGGGCGACATCGTGTTCGTCGAATTGCCGGAAGTAGGGGCCGAGATCAAGCAGGATGAACCGTTTGGCAGCGTGGAGTCGGTCAAGACTGTATCCGAGCTGTATGCTCCTGTCAGCGGAAAAGTGGTGGAAGTAAACGGCGAGTTGGAAAACGCGCCGGAACTGGTCAACACGTCGCCGTACGAGCAGGCGTGGATGATCGTCGTGGAAATGTCTGATCCGAGCGAACTGGATAAGCTGCTGGATGCGGACAAATACGAAGCAATGGTAAAAGAATAGGAATGTGCACGAAAAGGCCGGAAGCAGCATGCTCCGGCCTTTTTCTCACGGGGCGGGCCGTGCTC
>NZ_SDLF01000180.1:0-432 GCF_013096935.1 Brevibacillus sp. MCWH
TAAATGAATAAGACTAAGGGGGGTTATAAACCTTAGTCTTATTCATTTTTCACAACACGGTGAACATAAGAATAAAAAACAAACAGAAAGAAGGAATGAGAGCAGGAATAAGAAAGGGGAAGATATTTATGGAAAAGATGAAGATGTTTTACTTTCTTATTTGTATGTCAATGTTTACATTACTAGTAGGATTTGTAGGAGAAGAAAACAAAAAGGAGGAAGAAATAACACAAACATTAAATTCATTAAACAATAGCTATACTGAATTAAAAACTATTTTAGAAAATAATATTGAAATCAAAGAAACTAAAGATAATGAAGATTTCTATGTTCCTACGGTTAAAGATAAGAAGGAATTAGAAAATATTCATGAAGAAAATAGTAAAATTTACGTTCAAGTTAAAACTGAATATTTAAATGTAAGAAAAGAGC
>NZ_SDLF01000181.1:0-430 GCF_013096935.1 Brevibacillus sp. MCWH
GACGGAATGCGCGCGTTTCCTCGACAATTTGTTGAAACGCATGTTCAAACTTTCGAATCGTTTGTTGCACGACATCAATATGATTTTGAATGTAATCAAGCGATTGCTCGGTTTGTGCCGCAAGCTTTCGTACTTCATTTGCGACGACCGCAAATCCTTTTCCGTGTTCACCAGCACGCGCTGCTTCAATATTTGCATTTAACGATAAAATGTTTGTCTGATTTGAAATGCTACGAATCGCATTGACGATTTCTCCGATTTTCCGCGAACTATCTGTTAGCTCATTCGTCAACGACTTTGTTCCTTCAATTAATTTCGCGACACCATCTAATTTCGTTAATGTTTGCTTCACATCTTCTTTTCCCTTTTCTACCCGTTCAGTCATTTGCACGGACTGATGTTGGATGTTTGTCACCTCATTTAACATATC
>NZ_SDLF01000182.1:0-430 GCF_013096935.1 Brevibacillus sp. MCWH
CATTTGTGCTATCGAACGCGTTTCCAGTCGCGTTGATCAAGTACTTTTCTGCTGCGCTAATCAGTGTATTAATTAAACTATCCTCGTCATTATGTTCAATGCGTAACCATTGCTTTGTTTCTTCGAGTGTAATAATCAAATCACATCACCCCATTAAGGGGATGGGGATCTTACTCCCCATCTTTTAATTTTTCTAACTCAGCAATCGCATTCTGTTTCCCTTTGACTTTTTCGCCGTTCGGTAATTCGTAATAACCGCCACCGACGTGTTTAATGCCGTCTTCATCATCTTCATTTTCGATTTCTTCGTCGTTTTCGTGTTCTATTTCTTTTCCGATGTACCCCCATTCTTGAAGGTATTTTGCTCTTTTTTCATCTTCCGTGAAGTATTCATCACCTTTACCAAAGAGATCGCCGGTATACTTATCAC
>NZ_SDLF01000183.1:0-429 GCF_013096935.1 Brevibacillus sp. MCWH
ATCTAATACTTGATATATATCTTTTCTTTTTAGGAGATAAAATAAGTCTAGAGAACAAATATTCGTTCTTCATATTTATTCTATCTCTATACTCTTTAGGAATATTTGCTGTCTTAGTATACTTATTTAATACTTCAGTAATCATATTAGTTAGAATGTAACACATTGTGTTAATACCAATGAATCTCAACTGGTCTGGATCTCTCCTCATAAGTTTTTCACTTGAAGAGATGATGTACTTGTACAGAAACTGCATCCAAGGATTCAAGTTTAACATATTCGAATCTGTGTCTACAAGAACTACTGTTTTACGAACATCATTTTTTAGGCGATTAATTCTACCAAATGTGAAATGATTATAAAACACAAACTCTTTGTAATAATTCCATAAATCATCTAACTCGTCATTAGCATACTCAGTAATTCTAT
>NZ_SDLF01000184.1:0-429 GCF_013096935.1 Brevibacillus sp. MCWH
AGTGAAATATCATTCGAATCATAAAGAACGATGAGGCGTCCAAGTTTTAAATGACCAGCTAACGAAGCAGCTTCTGCAGAAACTCCTTCCATTAAGTCGCCGTCACCACAAATCGCATATGTAAAGTGGTTAATCATTTCGAACTGGTCTTTGTTGTATGTAGCTGCTAAATGACGTTCCGCCATCGCCATTCCGACAGCCATCGCAATTCCTTGTCCAAGCGGTCCTGTTGTTGCTTCTACACCTGGTGTATGACCATATTCCGGATGGCCTGGTGTTTTACTCCCCCATTGGCGAAACTGTTTAATGTCTTCCATTGTGACGTCATAACCGCTTAAATGAAGCAAACTATACAGTAGCATCGAACCGTGTCCTGCTGATAATACAAAACGATCGCGATTGAACCATTTTGGATTGCGCGGATTATGG
>NZ_SDLF01000185.1:0-429 GCF_013096935.1 Brevibacillus sp. MCWH
CCGGGCAAGGCTTCCAGGGGGACGGCGGTGCCCAGGTCGACCACCTCCAGGCCGGCGCCGAGTTCGCGCGCCAGCACGCTGATCGCCGCGCCGCCGCGGACGAAGTTGCGCAGCATCTCGCCGGTGACCGCCTGCGGATAGGCCGAGACGCCCTCGGCGACTACCCCGTGGTCGCCGGCGAAGACCGTCACCCAGAGCCTCTCCAGGCTCGGTCGTTCGCGCCCCTGCAACGCCGCCAGGTCGATCGCCACCTGCTCCAGGCGGCCCAGCGAGCCGCGCGGCTTGGTCAACCGGTCCTGGCGTTCGGCCGCGCGACGGCGCATCTGCGGGTCCGCCTCGCGGCAGGTGTCGCGCCACCATTGCAGACTCATAGCGGTTCTCCTTTCAACGGCATGGGCAGGCCGGCGACGGTGAAGGTCACCCGTTCGC
>NZ_SDLF01000186.1:0-428 GCF_013096935.1 Brevibacillus sp. MCWH
CCTCCAAGGACAATCCACATCGACTCGGGCTGTAACGCAACAACTCGCTCGATTGTTTCCGCAATGCGTCTTTGTGACGCAGCAATATCAGTCGGGTGCATTACTATATCGCCATAATCAGTAACCGCAATATCCACTAAATCCATTCCCGATTCGATAGAGTATGTGCTATAAAACGATAGCGCTTGCCGAATGGCCTGTGGGGCGAACGCTGCTCCCGAATGGCTAATCGATGATTTCGAGAGCGGTGCACCAATCAAGCCGATGCTGCTACCATGCTTTCCGTCCCACGAAATGAGCAATTCATTTGCTTTTGTCACATAACGATCTTGAAAATTCGCTTTGCCTGCTTCTTTAAGATGCGGAAACATCGCCTTTTCTCCTTTCGCTCACAACTTTCCCGTCTTTTAGCACCATTCGAACATGGT
>NZ_SDLF01000187.1:0-428 GCF_013096935.1 Brevibacillus sp. MCWH
GGCTTACCACACGATCCATTTAAAAGTAGTACAGTACCACGTCCAATAGGTTGGATCTCTACTGTATCGAAAGATGGGAAAGATAATTTAGCACCTTATAGTCAGTATCAAAACTTAACTTGGGATCCGCCTATGGTTATGTTCGCAGCAAATCAATCTGTGCTTGGTGATCATGAGCGTAAAGATACAGTAAAAAATGCAGAAGAGACAGGGTGGTTTGTATGGAACATGGCCACGTATGATTTAAGAGATGCTGTTAATTTATCGTCGAAGGCACTACCACCTGAAGAGGATGAATTTGAATATGCAGGTGTGACGAAAGAAGCATGTATAGAAGCACCAGGTTTTCGAGTCAAAGAATCGCCAGTACATTTTGAATGTGAGTACGTTCAAACGATACGTATTCCGACAGGAGATCCTGTATCAAC
>NZ_SDLF01000188.1:0-428 GCF_013096935.1 Brevibacillus sp. MCWH
TTGCTTACACAAAAAAATATAGGAACAAATACTGATAAAAAGGTGTAGAAATTAAATAACGGAAATTATTTAATAGGATACAATAATATTATTGAAATAAGAGATAGTAACCTTAATCTATTGAAAACCATCAAGAGTTATGGTGGTAATATAAAACAAATTGAAAAGTTAATTAATGAAAATGTAGTTGTATTAAATGAAAATGGTGCTCTTATAGTTTTCGATACTAATAAAGAAGAATATGTAAAAGCTAGAAATATATATATTGTGGGAAAAATTTCGCAATATTA
The DNA here is from genome assembly GCF_013096935.1 of Brevibacillus sp. MCWH. Taxonomy (NCBI): domain Bacteria; kingdom Bacillati; phylum Bacillota; class Bacilli; order Caryophanales; family Paenibacillaceae; genus Brevibacillus; species Brevibacillus sp. MCWH. The sequence goes on from NZ_SDLF01000188.1 coordinate 291, forward strand.
CTTTTAAACAACGGCACGTTAATAGGTTTTGGTGAAAATTCTTTTGGTCAGTTAGGTATAGGAACTACAAGCTCACTAGAAAAACCGACAATAATACCAATAAGTAATGTAAAAGATATTGTATGTGGGGGAAGTCAT
>NZ_SDLF01000189.1:0-428 GCF_013096935.1 Brevibacillus sp. MCWH
TTTCTTCCTCCGTTACTTCCTCGCGCAACAACCGTCTCTCTTTTTCTGTTTCTTCTAGCTGTTTTAATTGTTTTTCGAGTTGCGGAATGCGTCCGTGGCGCAATTCTGCCGCTTTATTTAAATCGTAATTGTTTTCCGCTTCTTCTAACTCGCGCTTCGCTTTTTCTAACTGCTCACGCAACACGCGCACATGTTGAATCGCTTCTTTTTCTTTTTCCCATTGCGCTTTCATCGCATTTGCTTTTTCGCGCAAATTCGCAAGCTCTTGCGACAACGCTTGCAAGCGCTGTTTGCTCGCTTCATCTTGCTCTTTTTTCAACGCCGCTTCTTCAATTTCAAGCTGCATCATTTTTCGCATCACTTCATCTAACTCTGTCGGCATTGAATCGATTTCCGTTCGAATCATCGCGCACGCTTCATCAACAAGG